>JAQSXQ010000154.1 GCA_029256565.1 Mycobacterium sp. | reverse complement strand
CCGTGCCAGAAGCCATGTCGCGTCAAATACTCGCCAGGCGCACCGACCTCTACCGCCACCGCCGACTCGAAGTGGACCGGTCCGGTATCGCTGTCACGCATGCCGACGTTCCGCCACGTCGACGGCGGTATCGACACTCCGGGCCCGGCCAGGTCGACCGCGTACAGCCCGCGAGATCCGTCTACGCGGCGCGCGGTGACGAGCGCGTGCGTGCACAGACCCGCACCCGAGCACCAGGCCTTCGTCCCGTCGAGGACCACTCGGTCCGCGTGGTGGGCCGTCACGACGGCGTCCGGCGGCTCGGCCGCCCACACGCCCCACAGTTGGCCGGCCGTCGGGGGCGCGCCGCTCAACTCCGCGAGGATGGCGGCCGCGTCGGTGTGCGCCTCGGCGAGTCGGCCTGCGGTGACGTCGACTTCGGTCAGCCCGGCCAGCGCCGTCCAGCGGTCCAGGGTGCGCCCGTGTCCCGGCAGTGGCAGGTCGAGTTCACCAGCGGCCAGCCACCGGCGGACGCGATCGAGGGTCACGTTCGTTCCGCCGTGACGCCCTCGGCGACCGACCGGAGGTGGGCGGCGAACCCGCGGGGTGCCCTGCCGACGGGCCGCGCAGACGTCGACACGGAGATGCGGCGGTCACTGTCGATGCGCACCCCGGCCGTACGGAACCGGTGCACCAGATCGACGTCCTCGTCGTAGGCCAGAGTGGCGAAACCGCCTGTCTGCCAATAGGTGCCCGCCCGGAAACCCATGTTCGCGCCGTGGACGTGCCGATGCCCGCGTCCGTCCGGTCGGTACTTGGTCTGGTATGAGGACAGGTAGCGGCGAATGGCAACGGTGGACGTGTTGCGCCAGTTCGGTACTCGCACGACGCCCAGCACGACGTCGGCGCCCGACCCGATCTGCCGAATGAGCCAGTCGGGGTCGACCCTGCTGTCGGCGTCGGTGGTCGCGTACCAGACCTCGTCGTCCGACGTCGCCGTCGCGAGCGACTTGGCGTATTCGAAGCCCGCTGCGCGCGCCGCCCCGACGTTGCGATGGTCGACCTCCACCGCGTGCACGGCATCGCCCATCGATCTCACGAGTTCTGCCGAGCCGTCGGTGCAGGCGTCGAGCACGACGATGACCGACGTCGCGAACGGCAGATGCCCCGCGGCATCCAGCACCGAGCGGACGCATCCTCGGAGCCGGTTGACCTCGTCGTGCGCGGGGATGACGACGACGGCGTGGCGGAGGGTGGCAGCCTGCAGCGGTGAGGTTGGTCGCCTCACCCGTTCCTCACCGTTGGGGCGGTCGACTGCTTCCCGTCATCCTTCATGATCGATCATCTACCCAATCGCCTCGTCGCGGAATCTGACGAGAACGTGACGTGGGTTGCCGCGACGTGAACCGGGGTAAGGCTGATGCACCCACCAACAGGAGGAAGACATGGCCGGACGAGACCCGGAGCAGAGCGAATCGGACGTGCAGGCCGACGATCACGTCGCCTCGACGCGAGCCAGCAATGACGATGACGGCGACTACGTCGGCCGCACGTTCGCCGACGACGACTTCGACGCCGGCGAGAGCGGCGCCGAGGCGCGCGCGAAGACGGAGTAGCTCTCCCCCTCAGCCCTTCGCGACGCGGGTGATGAGGTTGCGGGTGGCCTTCTCCACGATCGCCTGCCGTTCGGCCGGGTCGTCGGTGCGTTCTGCGCGACGCGCCGACGCCTTGATCGTGATGCCCTGCTCGTAGGCCGTCACCACCCGCGGATCGACGTAGGACGAGCGCGCGACGGCCGGCGTGTTGCCGAGCCCCTCCGAGACTTCCTTGAAGACATGCGATTCAACGCGCTTGACCACCTTCTTCGACACCGGCGGATCGGCGTCGACGAAGGCTTCCGCTGCGAGCACCGTGCCATGCCAGGTACGCAGGTCCTTTACGCTGTAGTCGGACCCGACCATCTCCTTGAAGCGGGCGTTCAGGTCCTCGGCGTGCAGGTCCGCCCACCCGGACATGGTGCGGCACACCAGAAGCCGATTGCTGTCGTGTTCGCGCCGCAGCAGGGACCGAATGGACCGCACCACTTGCGGATCCTCGATCTCCAGCATCCGCCGCACCCCGCTCTTGGCCGGGTAGTCGAAGGACACGGCGTTCTTGCGGACCGTCACGTGTTCGCACAGCAGCGTCGCGATGCCGTAGGACTCGTTCTCCTCCGCGTACTGCTCGCCACCGGCCCGGAAGTACCCGCGGTCCAAGAGGTGCAGCGCGATCGCCAGGACGCGATCTCGATCCAGACCCTTGCGCCGAAGGTCCTCGGCGACCTTGGTTCGCCACTGCGGCAACGCCTTCGACATGCCGAGGACGCGATCGAACTTCTCCTCGGCGCGTTCCTCCTGCCACCTCTGGTGATACAGGTATTGGCGCCGCCCGGCGGCATCGGTGCCGACCGCCTGAATGTGCCCGTTCGCGTGCGGACTGATCCACACCTTCTTCCAGGCCGGCGGGATGACCAGGTCCTTGATCCGGGCCAACGCCGCCTCGTCGGTCAGCGGCAGTCCGTCTGTGCCGACGTAGGAAAATCCCTTGCCGCGCCGCACCCTTCCGTAACCCGGGCCGGTGACGACGCTGCGCCGTAGCCGCACCGCAGGAACCTATCCGTTGCTCTTGCGCAGCGCGTCGGGCTTGTGCACGGCATCGTTGCCGCTCTTCTCGCTACGCACCCGGTACTGCGGATCGTCGGGGCTCGCCCGCACCGTGCGCTTGGCCGCCTTGGTGTCCTCGGTGATCTTCTCCTCGACGGTTCCCTCGGCGGTGCTGCCATGGCTGCTCCACTCGACGTGGTCGCCCTTCTTGAATTCCTTGTCTTTGCTCATGGGGTCGTATTACCCACTGTCACAGGCATTGAACGGACGGTTTCACTTCTGCGCCCATGTTCCGTTCCATCATGGCCAGCGCGGCTTCACCGAGTTCGGGAATGATGTGGGCGACCGCGTCGGGCGGCACGACCACGTCGAGGTGACGCAGGTAGCCGTCGAGAGCGGTGTAGAGGATGCACTGTTCGGTGACCTGGCCGGTGAGTACGACGCGCTTGGTCTCGAGGCGTCCGAGCAGGTAGTCCAGCGCGGTCGCGTAGAACGCGCTGTGACGCACCTTCGTCAGGAAGGTGCATTCGTCGCTCGGCACAATCGGTTTGATGAGATCGGGCCGTTTGCCGTCGAGCGCGGTTCGGATCAGGTCACCGCGGTCGGCGGCGAAGTCTCCCCTGTTGTCGTTGACGTAGATGAGGTCGACGTCGTCGCGTGACCGGGCCTCGTCGATCAGCTTGGCCAGGGGGTCGACCACCTCGGCGACGTTGGCGGCGAGTGCGTCGGCGTCGCGATGGTCGTAGTCGTTCAACATGTCGATCACCAGCAGTGCGGTCTTGCTCATGAACCGGTCCATACCCGCGAATGGTCGCCTCATACGCCCGTACTTGACTCCGCGATCACGATTCGTCACGGTGGATGGAACTCAGACAGTGGTAAATTCATGATCAAGGTTGAGAGTGCAGCCTGCGGTGTCGTCGCCGGGGCGGACATGGTTCCCCCCGCGTCTGGACGCTGACACCACTTCGAACGCCGGCCGGTTGCTACACCGACGTCGGCAAGACGCCCCCACGGGGCAGGGAAGCTGGTGGGCATGCTGCCCAAGCAGACCATTACCGACCAAGCAGTGACCGATCAATTGGTGACCGATCAACCAGTCGACCTACGCGGGCCGATGGCCCCGGGCCCGACGCTCGACCGTGCCGCACTCATCGAGCAGGTCGGCACCGGCCTCGCCGGATCGCTGAACCTCCGTCGCACGGCCATCCGCCTGCTGACCCTCATCACCCCCGGCCTCGCCGACTGGGCGGTCGTCATCGTCCCCGACAGCACGACCGGCGGCCTGCACGTACTGGGCGGCGCGGATCACGGCTTCAGCGACGTCGTGCCCATGGCTCAGGTGTACGACCAAGCGTTGGGCCGGGTCATGCGTTCCGGACGCACCGAACTCCTGCACGTGGAACTCGGCGTCTTCGAGACCCCGGTCGTCGGCGACGGACTCGCGGCGCTGATACCCCACCCGCGACTGTCGGCCGAGGCCGCCGCACTGCGCCCGGCCGACGTGGTTGGCCTCGGGCTCACGGCCCGCGGCACGACCGTCGGCGCCTTGATCCTGGTGCGCGGCCAAGGTCGTGGCTTCGACGCCAAGGACGTCGCCCTCGCCGAGCAGGTCGCCCAGCGGGCGGCGCTGGCGCTGGATTCGGCTCGCCTGTACGAAGACAGCTCGCGCATCGCCAGCACGCTGCAACGGGGCCTGCGTCCACCGTCGCTACCGGACATCGACGGCGTGCGCCTGGCGGCGCTGTACCGGCCAGCGGCCGAACACCTCGACATCGGTGGCGACTTCTACGACGTCCACGGCTCCGACGACGACTGGCTGCTGGCACTCGGCGACGTCAGCGGCAAGGGCGTGGAGGCGGCAGCCGTCACGGGCCGCGCCCGGCAGAGCATCCGCACCGCGTGCCTGTTCGACCGCAGGCCCACCGCACTGCTCGGCGCGCTCAACACGGTGCTGCACGAGACGGGCACCGACAAGTTCGTCACCGTGGTGTGCGCTCGCCTGCGCCGCTCGGATGACGGCCGGATCACGGTGGAACTCGCGTCGGCCGGGCATCCCCCGCCAATCGTGTTGCGTGCCAACGGCCGAGTGGAACAGGTCGATGTCTTCGGCACCGCGGTGGGCATGATCCCGCACGTCGAATACGCATCGGTCGAGATCGAACTGCGGCCGAACGACACCCTGCTGATGTTCACCGACGGCATCGACGAGGCGTTCGGCGCCGACGGCATGTACGGCGTCGAACGACTGCTCCGACTACTCCCCGCCTACGCCGGCGCTGCGCCCGAGGTGGTCTGCGAGGCCATCGAGCGCAGCGTGATCGAGCACCTCGACAGCCGCGCCCACGACGACATCGCCCTGCTCGCGGTGACGTGCGGGGATTGAGTTCGTGAGCGACCTCGCCCTCGCCTCCGCCTACGACGACGCCATCGCCTCGGGCGACGCCAACACGGTGGCCGCGGTGATCGACCGCATGCTGGCCGCGGGCGAGAATCCCGTCACCGTCCTGACCGACGTCATCGCCGCGTCGCAGCGGGAGGTCGGCGCCCGCTGGCAGCGCGGTGAGTGGACCGTCGCGCAGGAGCATGCGGCCACCGCGCTCGCCGTCTCGGCCACCAAGGTGGTCGCCGCGCACGTCCGTCGGGTCCCACCGACGCGTGGTGGCGCGCTCATCGCATGCGCTGAGAAGGAATGGCATGCCCTGCCCGCGATGATCATCGACTGTGCGCTTCGGGCAGACGGCTGGGACACCACGCTTCTCGGCGCATCCACCAGCCCGATGCGCCTGAACCGGCACCTGCAGGAATTGGGCCCCGAGGCCGTCGCCGTCAGCTGTTCGGTACTCGGCTCCTTGCCGACGTCACGTCGCTTCATCGAGGCGAGTACCGCTGCGGGAGTCCCGATCCTGGTCGGCGGCCCCGCATTCGGCCCCGACGACGCGCGGGCGCGTGCCCTCGGCGCCACCGCGTGGGCGCGCGACGCGCACGATGCGATCCGAGCGATGCGTGAGCTGCCCGCGGTGGTCGCGCCCGCACCGGCGCTGCCCGCC
>JAQSXQ010000153.1 GCA_029256565.1 Mycobacterium sp. | reverse complement strand
GACAGGAGCGTTCACCGACGCCTTCTTCGAGATCCGCTCCGCCGCAGGGATCACCGGCGGTCCGGCCGTGGTCGACAGTGCGCTGCCCGAGGTCGCGGTCGACGGCTGATCAACCGCCGGCGCGGGCGCGCAGTTCGGCTCGCAGGATCTTGCCGGTCGCGTTGCGGGGCAGTTCGTCGAGCGCGATGACCTCACGCGGGACCTTGTAGTTCGCGAGGGTGTCCCGGACGTGGCGGCGCAGGGTGTCGGCATCGGCCGACGCGCCCGGCCGTGGCACGACGAACGCGACCAGCCGTTGCCCGTACTCGTCATCGGGGACGCCGACCACGCTCGCCTCCGCGACGTCCGGGTGGCCGGCCAGTACCTTCTCGACCTCGATCGGATAGACGTTCTCGCCGCCTGAGACGATCATCTCGTCGTCGCGGCCGACGACGAACAGGCGACCGTCGGGGTCGACGTATCCCATGTCACCGGACGCCATGAAGCCGTCGTGGAAGGTCTTTCCGTCGGCGGCCGACCCTTCGGTGTAACCGTCGAACAACGTCGCACTGCGGACGAAGATCTGCCCGACCGCACCGTCGCGTACCGGCCCGAACGCCTCGTCCAGGATGCGGACCTCGGTGCCGTCGGCAGGTCGGCCCGCAGTGTCGGGCGCTGCGCGCAGGTCCGCGGGGGTGGCGGTCGCGATCATGCCCGCCTCGGTGGCGTTGTAGTTGTTGTAGACCACGTCACCGAACTCGTCCATGAATCGCGTGACGACGTCGGGCCGCATGCGCGACCCGGATGCCGTCACGAAGCGCAGTGTGCGCCCGTGATATTCACGCCGCACGTCATCCGGTAGGTCCATGATCCGGTCGAGCATGACCGGAACCACCACGAGACCCGAGGCGCCGTGGCGGTCGACGAGGTCGAGTGTGGCAGCGGGATCGAAGCGCCTGCGAGTGACGATCGTGGTGGCCATGAAGGCCGCGAAGACGAGCTGCGAGTACCCCCAGGCGTGGAACATGGGCGCGGCGAGGACCGTGACTTCCCCGGCCCGCCAGGGGATCCGGTCGAGGATGCCCTTGAGTTCGGCAGCGCCGCCGCCGGACGTCGGCCGTGCGCCCTTGGGCGTGCCCGTGGTGCCCGAGGTCAGCAGCACGATCTTGGCACGGCCCGTCGCTCGCTCCGGTCGGCTCTCGGCGTTGGTGCGGATCAGTCCCTCGACGGTGAGCCGGGGGAGCGGCTGCTCGGTGTCGGTCCAGCCGAGGATGCGCGTGGCACCGGGTGCGTCGGCCATGGCCTGATCCACGGTGGGGCCGAACTCCTCGTCGTAGACGATGACGTCGACGCCCTCGCGGCGGACCACCTCGGCGAGCGCGGGCCCGGCGAACGAGGTGTTGAGCAACAGGACGTGGGCGCCGATCCGGTCGGCGGCCATCAGCGCGGACACGAACCCGCGGTGGTTGCGGCACATGATGCCGACCGTGGTGGGCGGAGATGGCAGGCGCTGCAGACCGGCGGCCAGCGAGCGGGCGCGTTCGTCGAGCTGCCGCCACGTCAGGGAGCCCAGCTCGTCCACCAACCCACTGGCATCGGGACACCGCCGAGCCGCGATGGCGAAGCCGAGGGTCACCGAACCGCCGTCGCGCACCGCCGCGGCCATCCTCACGTACCTGTCCGGACGCAGCGGTGCCAGCACGCCTGCCCGCACCAATGTCGCCAGCGTGCCGACGATCTCGCCTGCGCCGGCCGCCACCGAACTCAGCATCGTCGTCATCCCAGTATCGGGAAGCGCCGCTTGCGCGCGAGTTCGTCGAGTGCGGACTGCATGACCGATCGGACGTACACGTCGACCTCGTCGACGTCGGGGTCGGGGCCGAAGCGCTCCAGCACGTCGATCGGCTCGAGCACCTGGGTGACGATCTTGGTGGGCAGCGGCAGGTTCGGCGGCACCAGCATGCTGAAGCCGAACGGGAAGCCGAACGTGACGGGCAGGATCTCCAGTCGCGCCTTGGTCAGGCCGAGGAGCTTGGCGACCCGGTTGCCGCGGGTGAGGAACAGCTGGCCCTCCTGCGCACCGATGGTCACCGACGGCACGATCGGCACCCCGGCATTGATCGCGGTCCGCACGTAACCGGTGCGGCCTGCGAAGTCGATCACTGCGTCCTCGCGCGTCGGGCGGTAGGAGTCGTAGTCGCCACCGGGGAACACCAGCACGACGGCGCCGGAAGCCAAGGCGGCTGCGGCATTCTCGCGGCTGGCCTCGATGACGCCGACCTTCGGCATCACGTCGCCGAGCGGTCCCATCACGACCCCGTAGTGGGCGAGCGTGTGCAGCGGGCGGTCGTCGTAGCCGAACCGGCGATAGAACGCGGAGCCGAACAGCAGCACGTCCGGTGTCAGCATTCCGCCGGAGTGGTTGGACACGACCAGTACGCCCCCGGTCGGGGGGAACACGTCGAGGCCGTGCAGTTCGGCGCGGAAGTAGCGACGCAGGACGGGGCCGACCTTCTCGACCACCGTCCTGGTGAACGAGGGGCTGTAGCCGGCGATGCCCGATGCCTCGACGACCTCGGGATCGGGTTGGGAGTCGTCCATCGCCCCGACTCTGTCAGCCCGCGCCGCCCGACACCGCTACTTCAGACAACTTCCGCCGTCGACCGGTAGGGCGACCCCGGTGATGTAGCGGGCTTCGTCGGACGCGAGGAACAGCACCGCGTTCGCGACGTCCTCGGGCTCGACCCAGCCGATCGGCAACGTGTGCATCATCTGGCCGACGACCTTCATGTCGTCGGGACCCGGGTTCTCCAGGTCGGGCCGGAAGAGCTTCATCGTGCCCTCGTTCATGAACAGCGGGGTGTTGACGTTGGTGGGGCACACGGAGTTGACCCTGACGTTCTGCGCGCCGAGTTCGACGGCGAACGTCCGCATCAAACCGATGACGCCGTGCTTGGCGGCGACGTAGTGACCGGTGTGCGGGTAGGCCTTCAGTCCGCCGACCGAACTCGTCAGGATGATCGAGCCGCCGTTGCCACCCGCCAGGATGTGTGGGACACCGGCCTTGACCGTCTTCCAGACGCCGGACAGGTTCACGGCGATCATGTCGTTCCAGTCGGGCTCGCCGGTCTTGTCGAGGGTCTGTCCACCGTTGCCGATGCCCGCGTTGGCCACGATGACGTCGAGTCGACCGAACTCCTCGACGCCCGCGTCGACCGCGGCCTTCAGTGCGTCGAAGTCGCGGGTGTCGACCTCGGCGGTGAAGATGCGCCGGTCGAGGTTCTTGACCAGGTCCGCGGTCTCGGCGAGATCCTCTGGATTCGAGAGGGGGATCTGCACGCTGTCGATCTGCTTGCAGATGTCGATGGCGATGATGTCGGCGCCCTCCTGCGCCATGCGGACCGCGTGCGCGCGACCCTGGCCGCGCGCCGCACCGGTGATGAAAGCGACCTTGCCCTCTAACCGCCCTGCCATGTCGGACCCCTGCTCTGTCGTCGGCACCAACCATTTGCTGTGCACTTGCTCAGCACTCTGTCATCGGTAATCGATTGTGTCAACGGGCAGCGTGGGTGCGTGGCGTTTGTACTGACTGCTTAGAAGTCATGTGGGCCACGGGAAGTCGTGCGACTCCGGACGGGTGCGTCCGTCGTTCATGGCGGCTCGGTCGGGAGCGTTCACGCCGGGGGTGGTGACGGTCGAATGCAGCGGCATTGGACGCCGCCGGATAGCCGGCGGAATTCGCCAGGGGCCTGGCGGGCCACGCCGTTATGCCGTTGTGAGAACGGTGTTCTCTACTAGCTGGCGGCGAACCCGTGCGACACGAAGTCCCACACCTCGTCGGCCGAGACGGGCTTGTTGGAGCCCTCCTCGGAACCGCTGGACTGCGCCACGAACATGACGGTCTGCATGGTGATGGCCGCCATGCGCTTGGGGCTCAGCCCAGCACGCAGGGCGCCTGCCTCCGCCGCATCCTCCATCAATTCAGTCAGCAGGACGACGAGCGGCGCGTGCGCCACCTTCACCTCGGACGGATGTGACACCAGCAGACGCGGCGCGAAGTCGGTGAACAGCGGGCGCTTGGCCGCGGGATCGGGCCGCGACGACTCGAACAGCAGCTGGACGGCCACCTTCAGGCGTTCGAGGGGGTCGGTGTGCCCGGCGGTGGCAGCGCGGATCTGGTCGGCCGACCGGCTCAGTGCGTCCTCGAACAGTGCGAGGAGGAGTTCGTGTTTGCCGTCGAACTGCAAGTAGAAGCTGCGCAGCGACTGGCGCGAGCGGTCGACGACCTCTTGCACGGTGAAGTCCGTGCTGCCCTTCTCGATGATGATGGCCTGAGCGGCGTCCAGGAAGCGCTGCACGCGCTGAGCGGCGCGCAGCTTCGCCGTCTTGATGGAGCGTTCGACCGCCCGCTGCTTCCAGGCCGGCTCTTCGCTGGGGCTTGTCACCAGCGACTCTTCGGCAGGCCGAGTGGAAAGAGCATGGATGGACTGTACCGGAGAATGCTCGACCATCGTGGTCCAAGACCCCCTCGCAGCCATCGTGTCTGAGATTGTAACTTCCCCATGGTGAGAATACTATTCTCATCAGCGCATTTACAGAAGCCCTTCGCGACCCGGGCGCATTCCATCCCGGCCGCTCCCGCCGCAGCTCGAGGGGGTGCGGTCGCATTCTCATCGGGAGAGCCGTGCAACTGACGTTCGACGCCGAACTCGAGGCCTTCCGGGCCGAATTCGTGGCCTTCCTCGACGAGCACCGCCCCACCCATCTGGAAGCCGCGCAACGGCCGCGGTCCTCGTCTGATCTGCCGGACTGGGCGCGCCGCTGGCAGCGGCTGCTGTTCGACAACGGTTGGCTCGTCCCGGGTCACTCACCGGAGTTCGGCGGACGCAATGCGTCGATCCTCCAGCAGTACGTCCACCAGATGGAGCTGTCGCGGCGGCGCATGGTCCCGACCTTCAACGCCCAGGGCGTCGGCATCATCGCCGCCTCGATCATCACGTTCGGGACCGCGGAGCAGCAGCAGCGGTGGGCCGTGCCCATCCTGCGCGCCGAGATCACCGCCGCGCTCGGCATGAGTGAGCCAGGCGCCGGGTCCGACCTCGCCTCGCTGCGGACCAGGGCGGTGCATGCGACGGACTCCGACGGCGACCACTTCGTGGTCAACGGTCAGAAGGTGTGGACGTCCGGGGCGCACGACTCCGACGTACTCCTGACGTTCGTGCGCACCGACCCGGATGCGCCGAAGCACAAGGGGATCAGCGTGCTGCTGATCCCGACCGACCTGCCGGGGGTGACCTGCCGGCCGTTCGCGTCGGCGGCCAGCCGCGACGACATGGACTTCAACGAGGTCTTCTTCAACGACGTGCGGGTACCGGCCGAGAACCTCGTCGGCCAGCTGAACCAGGGTTGGTCGGTGGCCAGCGGATCGCTCGGCCACGAGCGGAACATGCTGTGGCTCAGCTACGCCGACCGGCTCGCCGACCTGATCGAGGACTGGCGGCCGCGCACCGAGGTGGAGCGCGACCGGTTCGCCACGCTGGTGATGGACAACCACGCGCTGCGCCTGCTCGGGTCCGCGGCGATCGCCCGTGCCGCCCGCGGCGAGGAGGACGTGGCCGCCCTGTCGGTGCTCAAGCTGTTCGGCGCGGAGGCAGGGCAGACGGCGGCGGAGCACGCGCTGCACGCCCATGGCGCCGATGGTCTGAT
>JAQSXQ010000152.1 GCA_029256565.1 Mycobacterium sp. | reverse complement strand
TCTCCGCCCAGGATGTCGGTCAAGTCGAGCGCTTCGCGAAGCCCCACTTCGGCGGCCATGACGAAGGCGTTGGTGATCAGCTTGTACTTCACGCCGGCGCCGGCCGCACCCACTCGCTGCACGCTGCCCAAGGAGGTGAGCACGCCGGCCGCCTGATCTACGGCCGCGGGATCGCCGCCGACGAGAAACGTCACGGACCGCTCCCTGGCGTACTTCACCCCGCCGACGATCGGCGCATCGACCACGTTCTGTGGCGACGCCGCATTTCCACGGACGGCGTCGAACGCGGCCGGCGTCGTCGTCGAACACATGACGACGACGGCGTCGGGCCGCAATCCCGCCAGGATGCCGTCCGGACCCGAGTGGGCCGCGGGAATGTCATCGGACATGACCAAGCTCAACACCACGTCGGCGTGCTGGGCAGCGTCAGCCGGGGACGACGCGGCCCTCGCCCCGTCGGCTTCCGCGGCCTTCATCCGGTCCGGGTTGGGGTCGTACGCCCAAACTCGGTGTCCGTCGGCGACGAGATGCGCAACCATCTCCGAGCCCATGTCCCCAACACCTACTACGCCCACCGATGACATCAGCTTCGTCCTCACTCGCGAAAGTCGTTCGTCCGAGCCGTAATGGCAGCAGCCGTTGGCCGCGTAGTTGGAGCGTAAGCACGCCTGGGATCGGTGGCATTGCTGCTAGCAGGAGCACTCGTCGGCCGCTAGCCCCAAGCGGATCACCGATGGCACTGCGACGCTGCGGTTGTTGAAGGCAGTCGCGGCCGTGATCGTCGCCCAGTAACCATCTGTCCGCCAAGTGAGGGTTGTCGTGCGTGGTGGTCTCGGTTGCGGAAACCTCCAAGGCGGGCGCCGGGACGGCGCAGCCGTGTGACATGTCGGTGACGCGTCGCCTGCCGTTTCCTGGATGCCCGAGCCCCCGATGACGGTCGCGCATATTCTGTCGGCAATGGATGTGGACGAGTCGGTCGCAGTTCGTCTCATCGGCGAGGTGCGGGTCGCGCACCGTGGGCACGTCGTCCACCCGCGGGTGGTCGGTGGTGCGCGCTGCGTCGACGTCCTCGCCTACCTGGCGGTGAATCGGAATCGTGAAGTCCCGCAGGTCGAACTCGCGGACGTCCTCTGGCCGACGACCCGCCCCCAGTCCTGGAACGCCGCGCTGCGCGGCGTCCTCTCCCGTGTGCGCGACACCATGGAGTTGGCGTCGATGCCTGCGGGCAGCGTCCGATCGCGTGGCGGCTACGTCCGCTTGTCGCTGCCCGACGGGCTGGTCACGGACATCGAGCTGGTCCGGCGCTGCTGTTCTGCATCCGGTGGCGACCTGAGTACCGCCGTGGCGGATGCACGGCGAGCACTGGCTCTCACTGCCGAACCCGCGCTGGTCGGCGCCGTCGGAGCGTGGGCGGACGAAGTGCGCACCGAAGTGGAACAGCTACGCCGACGCGCCTTCGAGATCGACGCGAGTGGATCACTGATACTGGGCGAGCCCGGTCGCGCCATCGCATCCGCTGAAGGCCTACTGGCCCTCGACCCGGTGCGCGAAAGCGCTTACCGGACGGTGATGAGCGGATACCTGTCCCTCGGTGAGCGTGGACGGGCACTGCAGGCCGCCGCCCGATGTCGGCACGTCCTCGACGAAGAACTCGGGGTAGCGCCATCAGCCGAGACAGAGGCCCTCTATCTCCGGATTCTCCGGACCGACGAGCCCGGTCCCGTGACGCCGAGGCCCGTCACCGACGGCTTCGTCGGGCGCGGATCCGAACTGCTGGCGATTACCGACGCCATCGGTCGCGCCGACCGGGGCCGCGGACAGTTCGTCGTGGTCACCGGTGAGGCCGGAAGCGGCAAGACCACGATCGCACTCGAGATCGCGAAGCGCGCTCGCGCGGGCGGGGCTCGTGTCCTGTTCGGTCGGTGCAGCGACGATGCCGTGGTGCCCTTCGAGCCGTTCGTCGAGGCCGTGGGTCGGGAGTTGGATGCGCTCGGCGCGGACGAGACCCGAGAGTGGTTGCACCACAACGGCAGTGACATCCTCCGTCTCGTCCCCCGCGTAGCGCGCCGGCTGGGGGAGATGTCGCACGATAGGTTCGAGGTCGATGAGCGCGCTGTCGTCATGACCGCAGTGCTCGACTGGTTGACCTCGCCGATCAGGTCGGGACCGACAGTTCTGATCATCGATGACCTGCACTGGTCGTCGGCTGCGACGCTCGCGGTCTTGCGCTATCTGATTCACGCATCCGAACAGAGCAGATTGTGCGTGGTCGCCACGGTCCGCGACGAGTACGCCGATGACGCCGACCTCCGCGCGGCGCTGTCCGCGCCAACGCGGAGCAGCGGAGTGCAGCGTCTTCATCTGGGCGGGCTGAGCTTGGCAGAAGTTGGCGCATTGGTCGACGAAGCGGACACCACGCTCGATCCGACGACGCTCCACGAACGTACCGACGGTCTGCCGTTGTTCGTGGTCTCGCTGATCAACTCGAGCGAGTCCGGCTCCGTCGAGACGTTCCCGGCGTCGGTCGCCGAGTCGGTCGCCCAGCGCGAACGCCTACTGCCGCCCGAGGCTCTCTCGACGTTGCAGCTGTGCTCGGTCGTGGGCCTCGTTGCGCCACGTCTCCTGCTGCGGACCCTCGTAGACGATCTCGACGACATCGCGTTCGCAGACGCGCTGGATGTGTTGGTACGCAACCGGTTGCTGACGGAAACTCCTTCGGGCGACGAGATCCGGTTGCGCCACCCCCTGGTCCAGGAGGCGGTCTACGCCGGCATCAGCGGCCGCCGTCGCTCGCAGTTGCACACCCGCGTGGCGCTCGCGATGGAACGTCTCGGTGGCGCCTCGGGCGCCGAGGACTACTCGCGGCTCGCGTACCACTTCAGCCGGGGCCTCGACGCCGAACGTCCACGCGCGGCGGAGTTCTCCCGAAGAGCCGGCGATAGCGCCATGTCACTCGGCGCCTACGAGGACGCCGTGGTGTTCTTCGCGAGCGCGAACGAACAGTTGACACCACGGGGAGACTCGGCACCCCGTTGTCGCATGCTCGTCGATCTCGGTCGGGCGCAACGCAAAGCCCGTGACGCCGCCTTTCGCCCCACCCTGTTCGAGGCGGTGTCGATGGCCAAACGCCTCGGCGACCACGAACTGCAGGTGACCGCGACACTCGCGAACGACCAACCGGGCACCCTGTACGCCCATCTGCATTACGACCAGGAGCGGGTCGAGACCCTATACGACACGCTTGAGGTCCTCGAATCCGATGGACTCGGCGATGGGCCGGCCGCCGCTGTCCTGTTGGCACAGTTGGCCATCGAGTTGGTCTGGGTGGCGGACCCCCGCGCACTGCGCGATCTGCTCACTCGGTCCGTCGAAGCGGCGCGCGTCTCGAGCGAGCGGGATGCGCTGGTCGCGAGTCTCTTCGCAGTGCTGGTGGTTCTGCGAGTGCCGTCGTACGCCGAGTTGCGCAGGGCGGCGTACGTCGAGCTGATGGCGCTGCTCGACGAGTCGCCGGCCCGACGGGTCGACGCCTTGGTGTCGGTGTGGATCGCGCGCAATCAGATCGAGTACGGACATCTCGCCGCCGCCGCGATGACCCGGTCGACCCTGACCGAGGCGCGAGTGTCGCGTGACCCAGAGTTGGCCTGGCTGGTCAGCAACATCGACTTCGCGATCGATCTGGCCGCCGGACGTCTCGAGCAATGCGACATGAAATTCGACGGGCTGCGCGACATTCCCGCATCGCCCGCAGTGACCTACTCCTACGGGCGGTTGATGGGGCAGCTGTTCACACTGCGGGCGTTGCGCGGTGACATGGGGGAGGTCGTGGCCGCAGCGGAGGGCATCACCGAACGCTTCAACGTCGCCATCTACCGCCCAATTCTGGCGACCGCGCACGTCGACGTGGGAGACGTCGAGGCCGCGGTCGACCTCGTCGACTGGTACGACCGGCGGCGGATCGGCGAGATCCCCGTCAACAACCTGTGGTTGGGCACGATGGCCGCGATCGGCCGGGTCGCCGCGCAGGTGGGCAACGCCGAGGTCTGCGGCGTGATCTACGACCTCCTCGCCGACCATGCGGGTGAGAACACGATCTCGTGGGCGTCGGTCTACGGCGTCGTCGATCATCACCTCGCCGAGCTGGCGATCGCGCTGAGCCGCTACGACCAGGCCGCCGCCCATCTGCACGACGCCTTCGCCGAGCACGAGGAGCGCGGTTTCATGGGCTGGTTCGCCGAAACCGCCTACCTATCCGCCCTCTTGGAGACGAGACGGGACGGTCGACCGTCTGAAGCGACCATCACCCGCGCCCGACGTCTGGCCGACGATGTCGGCGCAACCGCCGTGCGTCGACGCATCGACGCCATCGCCGCGACCTAGAGGATGTTGTTGGTGTACGGCGGCAGCCAGCCGGGCTCGTCCGGCAGCACGGTGTTGGGTGCCACGGGATAGGTCTGCTGATTCGAGGTGGACTCGGGGTACTCATGGCCACCGCAGTCGTCTATGTGGTTGTCCGACGGGCCGTCGCCTGAGTCGGAGTAGGAGCTGCGGACGCAGTACGACGGGCTGTAGAAAGCCGGCGTGTAGATGGTTCGGGTGCGTTGCCAGGTGCCGTCCGGTTGCTGGGGGCCGTCGCAGATCTTGCGACGATCCATGCCGAAGACCCCCCAGTGAATGGTTTCGCATCCGATGCTGGGGCCGGGGTGGGGTCCGGGGTCGGCGTGGCCGACGGCCGGGGCGCCCAGCGGGATCAGCGCTGCAACGGCGGCCAGGGCGGCTCCGCGTGCGCCGCGGCGCATCCGGTTGGAGGTGGTGATGTTCAATGCTCTCTCCCGTTCGACTTGGCCTGCACACGATGAGCACTCATGGCAGCAACTCGTTTCACTCGTGCGCGCACGGGGACTTTAGGGACGGAATGCAAACATTTTGTAATGCGATGCCTGGGGACTCGACTTAGCTGGTCGGCGACTCGACTCGCACTCAGATCCCAGCGGGATCGAACAGCACGGGCCCGAAGGCCATCTCGGCCGCGCCGATGGCCAACGTGTCGGCGCCAAGCGTGGCAGGGACCACTCGGACCAGGTCACCCGGTGCGCCCATGCTGCGTCGCGCCAGTTCCTCGCGCAGCACGGAGGGAGCGTAGGCGCAGAAGACCCGTAGGAACCCGCCAAGCACGATCAGATTCGGATTGAGCATGTTGACTGCGTTGCCGAGCGCGATGGCGAGCGAGCGTGCCTGACGATCGAGTTCGTCGCGCTCGGCAACGACGTCCGGTGGTGGCGTCCGACGTTCCGCCACGCCGTCCAACTCGGCCAGGAGTCGGGTGAACGGTGCCTGGACGACCTCGGTCTCGAGGCAGCCGACGCTGCCGCAGTGGCACGTCTGCTGACCGCCTACGTAGGTGTGCCCGAGTTCGCCCGCATAGCCGGCAAGTCCTTCGAGGAGGCCGCCGGCCACCACGAAGCCCGCGCCGACGCCACTGGGGCCGCCGTTGACGTAGATCAGATGACGGGCATCGTGATGGTCGCCGAAGAGGTGCTCGGCGATTGCGCCCACGTTCGCGTCGTTGGCGGCATGGGTGGGTAATCCGGTTGCTGCGCTGAGCATCTCGCCGATCTCGACGTCCCGCCAGTCGAGGTTCGGTGCGTGTCGGACCGATGAATGCGGCCCGTGCACCAGCCCGGGTACCGCTATGCCGACGGCCGTCACCGACTG
>JAQSXQ010000151.1 GCA_029256565.1 Mycobacterium sp. | reverse complement strand
AGTCACCAAGCCCCCACGCGTGCGCGAAGTTCCACTCGATCTCACCGTCGGCGGCCGATCCGTTGGCGTCGACGCCACTGATGAGTTTGTTCTGCACGACGGTCCGGAGGAAGCCGGCCGTTTCGCTGACGAGGTTGCTACCCGCCGCGGCGAGCTTTTCCGACTCCGTCGAGTTCTCCGCGGTGACGTCGTAGGTGATCACGACCGGTGCGGTGACCAGGAATTGGGTCGCCATCCGGTCGGCGACCGAGCGCAGGGCGTCGCGGGCCTCGGTGGACCAGTACTGCGCGCCGGTCGTGTAGTTGAACGAGAACGTGATGGCGCCCTGGTTGACCAGCATGCCCGCCGAGGTGCCCACTCCCCGGAAGGGATTGAGCAGATTGAGGTCGGTCCCCATGTCGTCGGCCGTGATCACGAAGGTGTCGACGCCGTTGAAGTCCGCACCGGGCGTGTAGGTGTAGGTGCCGTCCGCGTTGACGACGACGCTGCCCCGGGTCGGTGCCTTGGCCAGCCGGTAGACCAGCCTGTCGCCTTCGGGGTCCACCGCGTCGACGCGGCCGGCGATGGGCCCGTCCGACGAACTGATCAGGACGGGCGCCAAGGTGGGCGCCTGGTTGAGGAACGTGCGCCGCGCCGTCCACAGCGCGCCTTCCAGATGCACCTTGAAGACGGGGTGCAGCGGTAGCGCGTCGATCAGCGACCGCACCGACGACGTGAACGAGTTGAGCTGAGCGGTGATGGCCTGCTGGCGCGCGTCGTGCGAGCTGACCGCCTGCAGTGCCCATGGCGGCGTGGGCGCTGCGGCCGCGACGGTCTGGGCGGTCTCTGGTGCCGCGGCGGTGGCGACGGCTGGCTCGGCGGGAGTGCTCACGGGCACGGCCACTGCGGTGCGGGCGGCAGTGGGCTCGGGTGGGGGCGTGGGCTCGGGCGCTACGGGTGGCGCATCGTTAGCGGGCTTCGAGACCTTCGCCGGCTCCGGGTCGGCGGTGGGCTCCGACTCTTTGGTCGGCTCGGTTTCTTCGTCGTCTGCCTCCGCGGCCTCTTCGTCGTCCTTGTTAGGCGCATCGTCGGCCGCGGAAGGGACGTCCTTCTCGTCGTCCTTCGTGCCGGATGCGCTGTCGTTCTGCGACGGACCGTCGTCCTTCGACGTCGGCTCGTCGTCCTTCGAGGCCGTGGAATCCGACGAGGCGGAGGACGACTGGCTGGACTCGTCAGCGGACGCGATGCCCACTGCCCCCATCGCCGACCAGCCAAGCAACGCCGCGCTGACACCGGCCGACGCCGCGCCGACCTTGAGCCAGCGCACGACCGCGAAACCGCCCGCCCGACGGCGATTCGATCGTGTGTTCGAACGATGCGCTGCCATTTTGTCTCCTTCGTCAATATTTGACGGTGACGGTATCTGGCGGTCCGGCGCGACGCAGCGGTTTGCGGTTGGCGAGTCTGCGATCGCCGAGCGTGGGGCCTATGCACGCGACTGGGCGGTTTGGCGTACATAGGGCCCACGGTCGGCGAGCCGTCCGGCTTCGTTTGGCGATTGGCAGGGCTGGGCACGCACGGGTCGGGTCGATCGACCCGCATTCGACTGGGAAGGTCGTAGACCGTTGAGCATTGTTGACGACGTACTGGCAGATCTGTCCGAGGCGTACCCGCGCATGAGCCGGGACGACTTCGACAAGATCGTCACACTCGCCGGCGCGGGTCCGAGCGAGGGCAGCGGGCTGAGCGTGGCCGTGGCGCTGGAGCCGATCGTGCCCTCGATAGGCGACCGTCTGAAGAACTCGAGCGCCAAGGACACGACGGAGTACCTGCGCCTACTGCGAGGAGCGGCCAACCACGTCGTATCGCTCTGGGAGGATCCGACCGCCGACGCCCCCGCGTTCAGCGAGGTCGAGCAGTTCGTGAAGACCATCGAGAGCTGAGTGCCAGCTCGTGTGTGCGCCCGAAGGGATTCGAACCCCTAACCTTCTGATCCGTAGTCAGATGCTCTATCCGTTGAGCTACGGGCGCTTGCATATTCAGTTGTCACGCTGGCGCGGGCCAGTGTGGCGGAGGCGAGAGGATTTGAACCTCCGGTCCGCTTTAAGGCGGACAACTCATTAGCAGTGAGTCCCATTCGGCCGCTCTGGCACGCCTCCCGAACGATCCGAGGGGCAAGCGTACACAGGCCAGCCAGACGAAGGCAAAGCCGGTAGAGCGAAGCCGATATCGGCGTTCCCTAGACTGACCGGGTGACCGCCCGCCTGCGCCCCTTGCTGGCCGATCTGCCCGCCTATACGCCGGGCCGAACGGTGCCTGGTGCCATCAAGATCGCCAGCAACGAGACCACCGACGGTCCGCTGCCCAGCGTGCGGGCCGCCGTCGCCGCCGCGATGGACACCGTCAACCGCTACCCGGACAACGGCTACCTCGAACTACGCGACGTCCTCGCCAAGACGCTCGACGGCGGATCGTTCGCCCCCGAGCACATCGCGGTGGGCTGCGGATCGGTCAGCCTGTGCCAGCAGCTCATCCAGATCACGTCCTCGGTGGGCGACGAGGTGCTGTTCGGCTGGCGCAGCTTCGAGATCTATCCGCTGCAGGTGCGGACCGCAGGCGCGACCCCGGTGCAGGTGCCGCTGCGCGACCACACCTTCGACCTCGACGCCATGCTGGCCGCGGTCACCGACCGCACGCGGCTCATCTTCGTCTGCAACCCGAACAACCCCACCAGCACGGTCGTCGACCCCGCGGCCCTGGCCCGGTTCGTCGCCGCAGTGCCCAGCGACATCCTGATCGCGATCGACGAGGCCTACGTCGAGTACATCCGCGACGACATGCTGCCCGACAGCTTCGGCCTGGCCCGAGAGCACTCGAACGTCGTCGTGCTCCGCACCTTCTCGAAGGCCTACGGCTTGGCAGGCCTGCGCGTCGGCTACGCCGTCGGCGATCCGGACGTCATCACCGCGCTCGGCAAGGTCTACGTGCCGTTCACGGCGACCAGCGTGTCCCAGGCCGCGGCGATCGCATCGCTGGAAGCCGCCGACGAACTGCTGGCCCGCACCGACGTCGTGGTGGCCGAGCGGACCCGCGTGACGACGACGCTGCGCGAGGCCGGCTTCGAGGTGCCGCCGTCGCAGGCGAACTTCGTCTGGTTGCCACTGGCCGAGCGGACCGACGACTTCGTCAACAGCGCCGCCGACAACCGGCTACTGGTACGGCCCTACGGTCAGGACGGCGTGCGGGTGACGGTCGCCGCGAAGCACGAGAACGACGCGTTCCTGGAGTTCGCCACCCACTGGATAGGACGAGTATGAGCCCCGCGCAGAAGACCTTCGCCGACTTCGTCGGGCGCACCGACGAGATCTCCGACACCGACCTCGACGCGTTCTGGGACACCCTGGAGCCGACGACCATCGACTTCATGATCGGCGAGTGGCAGGGCGGCGAGTTCCAGACGGGGCACCGCGCCAACGGCTTCATGAAGCGGCTCAACTGGTTCGGCAAGACGTTCGTCTCCGCAGCCGAAGCCAAGCCGCTGGTGTGCCTCGACGCCGATGGCAACAAGTTCTCCAACACCGAGGCGATGAACGGCGAGGCGAGCCTGTGGCTCGAGGAGTTCCGCGGCGAGGTGACGGCATCGATGGTCTACGACGGCAAGCCCGTCCACGACCACTTCAAGAAGGTCGACGACGACACCGTGCTGGGCATCATGAACGGCAAGGGAGCCATCGACACGTCGTCGGGCGACCCGCGCTACCTGTACTTCTACCTGCGTCGCGTCTAGCGCCTATCGTGGTCCAGATGAGGACCCGAGTTCAATTTGCGGCGGCGGCACTGCTCGTCGCCGGCGCGGTCGCTGGCTGTAGCCAGACCGTGCCGGGCACCGTCGCGATGACGACCGAACCGGGGGCCCCGATCAGCGAGTCGTCGCCATCGACGTCACCGCGCACCACGACGCCTCGCACCCCGGGCGCGCCGGGCACACCGGGTGTGGCTCAGACCATCACGTGCGGCGAGTTCATGGAGCTGTCGGCCGAGGAACAGGCCGCCGTCATCGGCGAGATCTTCGGAAACTACGGCGACATGGTCGGCACCGAAGAGATGGACACCATGCGGTTGGCCGCCGACGCCATGTGCCAGTTCCTGCCCAAGGACATCGCGCTCAACGACATCCTGCTGGGCGGCTCGCCTCCGTAACGGGTTAGCCTCCCAGCCATGGCCGACACCTACGAATCCCTCACCGTCGACGTCGACGAGCACGTCGCCAGGGTCACCCTGACCGGCCCCGGCAAGGGCAACGCCATGGGCCCGGAGTTCTGGGCCGAACTGCCAACGGCGTTCGCCGCGCTGGACGCCGATCCGGACGTGCGCGCGATCGTGCTGACCGGGTCGGGCCGCAACTTCAGCTACGGCCTGGACCTGACGTCGATGGGCGGCACGCTCGCGCCGGTGCTCGCCGAGGGCGCCCTGGCGCGGCCCCGCGCCGAGTTCCACCGCGACCTGAAGAAGATGCAGGGCGCGATCACCGCGGTCGCGGACTGTCGCACTCCGGTCATCGCCTCGGTGCACGGGTGGTGCATCGGCGGTGGCGTCGACCTCATCTCGGCGGTCGACATCCGCTACGCCAGCGCCGACGCCAAGTTCTCCGTGCGCGAGATCAAGCTGGCCATGGTCGCCGACGTCGGCTCGCTCGCCCGCCTGCCGCTGATCCTCAACGACGGGCACCTGCGCGAGCTGGCTTTGACCGGCAAGGACATCGACGCCGCGCGGGCGGAGAAGATCGGCCTCGTCAACGACGTCTTCCCGGACGCCGAGGCGTCGCTGGCCGCCGCGCACGAGACCGCCCGCGAGATCGCGGCCAACCCACCGCTGGTGGTGCAGGGCGTCAAGGACGTGCTCGACGAGCAGCGCACCGCACAGGTCGCCGCCAGCCTGCGCTACGTCGCTGCGTGGAACTCGGCCTTCCTGCCGAGCAAGGACCTCACCGAGGGCATCACGGCGATGTTCGCCAAGCGCCCACCCGAGTTCAAGGGCGAGTAGCCGAAACGCCCGCATCGTGCTGTGCACACGCTTAGCATCGCTGCGTGCAGGTACAGCCCGCTGCGTTCTTTCGAACCACGCTGCCGATCGACCTCGACGCTCTGGCGCGGGTCGACGACGGCAGGTACCACTCGGTCTGGCTGCCCGACCACATGGTCAGCTTCTGGCCCGACTCGATCTGGACCCCTGAGTTCACCGACCTCGCCGAGGCGTCGCCGTCCCCGCACCGCCACCTCGACGGCATGGCCGTCGCAGCCGCGGCCGCCGTCCTGACCCAGCGGGTCCCGCTTGCCACGAGCGTGGTCGACACCGTCCGGCGCCACCCCGTGATGCTGGCGCAGTCCGCGCTGACGATCGACCACCTCGCCAAGGGCCGGTTCATCCTCGGCCTCGGCAGCGGCGAGACCGAGAACGTCGTGCCCTACGGTTTCGACTTCGCCGCGCCCGTCAGCCGTTTCGAAGAGGCACTGCAGGTGATCCGCCTCCTCTGGGAGAGCCACGGGCCGGTCGACTTCTCGGGCCGGTTCTACCAACTGGAGCACGCCCGCCTCGACACCGAACCGTACGACGGGCACTTCCCCGAGATCTGGATCGGGGCGAGCGGGCCGCGGATGCTCGAGATCACCGGCCGCTACGCCGACGGGTGGTGGCCGGCGGGCGCCTGGACGCCCGACCACTACGCCGAGATGCTCGG
>JAQSXQ010000150.1 GCA_029256565.1 Mycobacterium sp. | reverse complement strand
TGTCGCGGCGAGCGGTGCGTAGACTGGGCCGGGCTGGCAACCAGCCCGTTCGGGCAGCCTCCACCGTAGGCTGCGAGCGACCGCTCAACGCCGAACATCAGAAGCCCTTCAGCCCGATCCGCGACGCCGACGGCGTCACAACCCCTTGCCGCTGAACCGACTCGCCACTTCACTCTTAGTTTCACGCGGCCGCTCCGATCGGCTTCGTCCGAGGACACATGACCCCCACGCTCACCCGCACCGGTCGCCGACCGGGCTCGCCGATTATTAACTCCCACAAGCCATGTCGTGACTGCACCCGTCAACAGGCGAGGATGCTCCATGGCCATCACTGACGTCGCCGCATACGCACACCTCAGCCCGGCAGACGTCGAGGAACTCGGGGTCCGGCTCGACGACCTGCGAAGCGAGGTCGAGGCCTCCCGCGGATCGCGCGACGCGAACTACATCCGCCGGGCCATATTGTTCCAGCGGACGCTCGACGTCGCCGCTCGACTCGTGGTCCACGCGACCGCGTCACGCGCCGGATGGATCACTGGGACCGCGGCACTGGCCTTGGCCAAGTGCGTCGAGAACATGGAACTCGGCCACAACATCGGACACGGGCAATGGGACTGGATGAACGACCCCGAGATCCACTCCACCACCTGGGAGTGGGACATGGTGGGGCCGTCGGCCCAGTGGCGGTACTCGCACAACTTCCGCCATCACGTCTACACGAACGTGCTGGACATCGACGACGACATCGGCTTCGGGGTCCTGCGCGTCACGCGCGACGAACCGTGGCAGCGGCGCAACCTCCTCCAACCCCTGCACAACCTGCTACTCGCGGTGACCTTCGAGTGGGGCATCGCCCGCCACGGTCTGCACTCGGAACACGAGCGTGCGACGTCCGCCGACGAGCAGGTGGCGCAGTCGACGTCGTTCAAGCAGAAGGTGCGCCGCCAGGTACTGAAGGACTACGTGTACCTGCCCGCGCTCAGCGGCCGACGATGGCGCCGCACGTTGGCCGCGAACGTCACGGCGAATCTGCTGCGCAACCTCTGGGCTTACGCCGTGATCTTTTGCGGTCACTTCCCCGACGGAGCGCAGAAGTTCACCGCCGAGGCCGTGCGCGACGAGAGCCGTGGTGAGTGGTACCTGCGGCAGATGCTCGGAACGGCCAACTTCGACGCCGGCAGGATCTTGGCCTTCACCAGCGGCAACCTCTGCTACCAGATCGAGCACCACCTGTTTCCGGATCTGCCGAGCAACCGGTACGCCGCCATCGCCGCGCGCGTGCGCGCCCTGTGCGACGAGTACGACCTGCCGTACAACAGTGAGTCGCTGGTGCGGCAGTTCTTCCAGGCCCAGCGCACCATCGTGAAGTTGGCGGTACCCGACCGCTTCCTGGTCGCCACGTCCGACGATGCGCCCGAGACGGCGTCGGAGCGGCGGTTCCTCGCCGAACCGTCCGCGCCGGGCGCCGGGCTGCGTACCGCATTGCGGCACGCCGCCGAACGCAAGATGGCGCAACGCCGTTCGAAGCGCAAGCGCGTGGTGTCGAGCCTGCTGGTGCCGTCGACGTTTGTTTGAGCACGGCACGGGTACGCGCAGAGGGTCGCTGGCTTCCAGACCGTGGAGTAGCAGCGGCAGCTACTGATTGAAGGCTGGCTCGTGCCGCTTCGTCATCTCTGCGCACGTCGACGTCCATCGGGCGTCCTGCGTACTCGACGCATCCTGCGGTACGTGTCCGTGACCCCGTCCGGTGCTTCCGCACCGTCGCGCACGCTATTCGAAGGAGACCCATGTACCTGCATACCGAGCTACTGATCAACGACATCGCCGTCGACGAGCCCGACCCAGCTGCGGCCAACGCGCTGCAGGAGGGGTTGGGCGGCCAGTTCGGCGAGATGCGCACCATGATGCAGTACCTGTTCCAGAGCATGAACTTCCGCGGCGACGTCGCCTCCAAGCCGTACAAGGATCTGCTGCAGGGTGTCGGCACCGAGGAGATCAGCCACGTCGAGCTGATCGGGACGACGATCTCTCGTCTGCTCGACGGTTCGCCGAAGTACAACGGCAAGAAGACCGACCCGGTCGACGCGCCCGGCGCCAAGGGTGCGACGCCCTTGAAGATCGCCTTGGACACCAGCAACATCCACCACTACCTGGTGGGCGCCCAGGGCGCACTACCGGTCGACGCCGCGGGCAACCCGTGGTCGGGGTCCTACGTCTACAACAGCGGAAACCTCGTGCTCGACCTGCTGTACAACCTGATGCTGGAATCCACTGGCAGGCTGCAGAAGTGCCGCATCTACGAGATGACGGACAACAAGACCGCCCGCTCCACCATCGCCTATCTCATCGTGCGGGATCAGGCCCACGAGAACGCATTCGCAAAGGCGTTGGAGAGCTTGGGCGTCAACTGGGGTTCGGTGCTGCCGATCCCGAAGACCAACGCCGAAGCGTTCCCCGAGGTCAAGAAGCTCCTCGACACGGGTCTGCAGAGCGTGCAGTTCACGTTCAGCGCCGACGACAAGAGCCAGGCCGCCAAGCTCTACCGCGGTGCGTCCCCGTCCAACGATGGGACCGAACTCAGCACGGCCGTGATGCCCGAGGGCGTTCCGATCACGATCGCACCCGAGCGCCGCGAGGAGTTCTCCCCCGGTCTGGATCCCGAGTTGCTTGCCCTCATCCAGGCGACGGCCGAGGTCGAGATCGCGTCGAACCAGTAGGTGGTTGGCGACTCAGGGCAGCACCACCCTGAGTCGCTCCCAACCCCGCACCGTCGACGTGGGAGCCAATTGCGCTGTGTCGTAGTCGATTTCCCACTCCGGCCACCGGTTGAGCATCTCGTCGAGCGCAACCCGTCCTTCGAGGCGGGCGAGGTTGGCGCCAAGGCAGTAGTGCACCCCCTTGCCGAAGGTGAGGTGCGAGATGTTCTCCCGGTGGACGTCGAACGCATCGGGATCGGCGTACCGCCGTTCGTCGCGGTTGGCCGCGCCGAACAGCAGCAGCACTGCGCTGCCCGCCGGAATGGCGTGGCCGTGGAGTTCGGTGTCCTGCGCGATCCACCGGCCGACGTGCGGGCCGGTGGGTTCGTAGCGCAGCGTCTCGTCGATGGTGCGATTCAGCAGTGTCCGGTCCTCGCGGACCATCCGGCGTTGGTCCGGGTGGTCGGCGAGGACCTTCGCCAGCCAGCCGATGAGCCGGCCGGTCGTCTCGTTGCCCGCGCCCGCGACGACCTGCGTGTAGTGCAGGACCTCTTGGCGCGTCAGCTTCCTCGTCACCCCGGTGTCGTCGACGAACTCGACGTTGAGCAGTGACGTCATCAGGTCGTCGGACGGGTTCTCGGAGCGCCATTGCACGTAGTCGGCGAACATGCGTCCGTCGGCGATCGCGTCGGGGTTCGTCACCTTCATCGGCGCCCCCGGTCTGGTCCGCAGATTGGCGTCGTTCGCGTCGCGCACCGCGGTCTGCTCGGACTCCGGTATGCCGAGCAGCATTCCGATGACCCGCATCGGCATCATCGATGCCAGTTCGGCGATGACGTCGAAGCCGTCCGACCCGACGTGTGGGTCGAGACAGTCGATGCAGTAGGCCCGGATCTGGTCCTCGAGCGCCGCCATCCGGCGGGGCGTGAACACCCGCGACATGAGACCGCGCAGCATCGTGTGGGTCGGCGGGTCCTCGAACATCATGACGCCCTCGGGCATCTCGAAGTCCGACTTGATGAGTTCGAGGATGTCACTGCGGTCGTTGGAGAAGGTCTGCCAGTCGGCAAGCGCACGTTCGACGTCGGCGTGCCTGGAGATGGCCCAGAAGTCGTAGCGGTCGTTGTAGTAGACCGGGGCCTCATCGCGCAGACGGGCATAGACGGGATAGGGGTCCCGCACGATCCCGATGTCGTACGGGTCGTAGTACACCTCGGAGCCGAGCGTGCTCATGCGGTGACCTTCCGTGACGGACCTACGAAAGTTGGGCGATCGCTCAACAGCGCGGTCGGCGCCTTTCTAACAGCCGTGCCGCGCGACAGTCAAGGGTGTGCGACCGTGGCGGTGACACCGACGGAGAGGATCGTGAAATGCCCGAGACGACGAGACGTCCGCTTCGGATCGTCGTCGTCGGCGCGGGCATCATCGGACTGACGGCGGCGATCCGGCTACTCGAGGCCGGCCATGGCGTGCGCATGGTGGCCGCCGACGAGCCGACGGCCACCACGTCGGCGATCGCGGCGGCCGTATGGTTCCCCACCCACGTCGGACCGCCGGAACGGGTGTCGTCATGGGGCAGCGAGACGTTCGCAGTCCTGGCCGAACACGTGGCACGTGGCGTTCCGGGGCTCGTCATGCGGGAGTCGTTGCAGCTCTACCGAACCCCACCCGGCGAACCGGCGTGGACCACGGCGCTCGACTCCGTGCGCGCCGCCACGGCCGGCGAACTACCGGAGGGTTACGCGTACGGTCTGCGATTCGCGGTTCCGCTGGCCGAGATGCCGCTGTACCTGCCGTGGCTGCAACGCCGAATGCTCGATCTCGGTGGAACTTTCAGCAGGCACCGGGTGGGAGCGCTCGACGAGGTGGCCGCAGGCTCGGACCTCGTCGTCAACTGCACCGGTCTCGGCGCGCGAGAACTGATCGGCGATCGGTCGGTACACCCGGTGCGGGGCCGCATCGTAAGGGTGACGAACCCGGGGCTGAGCCTGTCGGTCCGCGACGAGGACCACCCAGCCGGCCGCGCCTACGTCCACCCACGGACCCGCGACTGCATCCTGGGCGGCACCCTCGACGAGGGAGCCTGGGACACGAGCGTCGACCTAGCGGCCGGCGAGGCCATCGTCGAGCGCTGCCGCGACCTGGTCCCCGAACTGCGGGACGCGCGGGTGCTCGAGCACGTCGTCGGACTGCGCCCCGGCAGGCCCACCGTCCGACTCGAAGAGGACGAGCCACTGGCCTCCGGCGTGCGCGTCATCCACGACTACGGCCACGGCGGCGCGGGCATCACCCTCGGCTGGGGATGCGCGCGCGAAGTCGTGGAACTCGTCGACTCACACGACGCGTAGCCCTACGGGAGGCGTTTACCCAGACGTGACACCGCTTTTCACCAGCGACACGGATGCATCGGGATACTTGAGATTCACAACTCGGCGAACCAAGAGGATCGATGACCGAACCGAATCACGTTCCTGCCACCACGCCCGTGCCGGAAATCGTGGACCACTTGCGGCAGGACGGGTACGTCATCGTCGACGACTTGGCATCAACGGATTTGATGGACACCATCGACGAGGAGTTGGCGCCGTTCCTTGCGACGACGCCCACCGGGTACAACGCGATGATCGGCAAGAAGACCCGTCGCACCGGGGCCTTGATCGCACGATCGGCCGCATGTCGCGACCTCGTCCAGGACCCGACGGTGCTGGGCGTCTGCAAGGACTTCCTCGGCCACGCCAGTGCGTTTCAGCTGATGCTGACCCAGGTCATCTCGATCGAGCCGGGCGAGTCCGCACAGGCGTTGCACCGGGACCAGAACGCGTGGGACTTCTATCCGTTCCCCGACGACTATCACGTGCAGTGCAACACGTTGTGGGCGATGTCGGAGTACACGGCAGAGATGGGCGCCACGCGCATCGTGCCGGGGAGCCAGGCAGCGGGCCACCGGAAGCCCACCGACTACACCGACGCCGACTGCATACAGGCGGAGATGTCGCGGGGGTCGGTGCTGATCTACACCGGGAAGATCGT
>JAQSXQ010000149.1 GCA_029256565.1 Mycobacterium sp. | reverse complement strand
GTGGACTCCGTGCGCTACTCGATCAGCGATGCCGAGGCCAGGGCGCAGTGGGCCGAGTGCATCTCCGCGCCCATGCTGGCCGGCGCGTTCGCCGTCGCATGGGAGTCGGAGAACACCGAACTCGTCGGGGAGTTGATCGAATATCACAGTGCGCGTGGCACCTTCGCGACCGCGGAGGCACCAGGAGAGGTGGACTGGTCGCGCGTCACGACCGCCCCCGCGCCCATCAGCGACCTGGAGGAGCTGGCGCAGGTCGCCTCGGGACCCAGGATCGAGACGGGGCCGTCGCTGACGCGGCTGGGTCCGCTTCCTCCGCTGGCGATGGACCCGACGAGCGGTCCGGTGCTCGGACGCTACCGCCGGCTCGCGCTCGACCGCTACGGGCAGCACGTCACGACCGACGAGAGCGCCTGGACGACGTGGCCGTGAGCCGGCCGACTCTGGTGCTGCGGTTCGCCGACGTGGGCATCGCCACGTACGGCAGCCTTCGCGTGGTCGGCGATCCTTCCCGCACCGTCACGTGGGTGGTCGAGGAACCGCTACTGCTCGCGGCCCTGGCCGAACTCGACGTCGGCCTGCCGGAGCCCATCGGCGACGAGTCGGTCGCAGACGGGCTCGAGCGTGCCCTGGTCACGGGGCCGCTGGTGAAGCCCGAGACGGAGGCGGTGCTCGCTTACCGGCTGGGGGTGCTGCTGCTGTCCGATCCGGCGTGGCAACTGTTGGTCGCGTGCGCCTCGGAGCCGCGTGCGGTGCTGTTCGTGTCACCGAGTGCCCGGCTGGGGCGGGTGCCATGGGGTCTGCTCGCCGTGCCGTCGACGCGGCCGCCCGCGGATTCCCTGGTGCGTGCCCGCGCCGCCGCGGTCACGTTCGCGGGAACCTCGGCGGCCCTCGTGCCGTGGGACGAGGTCGGTGCGGCGTCGCCCACGGACGGCCGACGGTTGATGGAACTCGTCGACGTGTTGATGGCGGTACCGGCGAACATCGCCAACGCGCAGCGGCCGCGGCGGTCTTGGGCCGAGGCGGCCGGTGGTCCGCCGCTGCTGGTGCTGGATCCGCGGGTGCCGGGCCAGCGGGCCGACTCGTCGCTGGGCTCGGTGCTCGGGCGCCCGGATGCCGACATGCCGCTCGCACGTCACTTCTCGCGTCTGCTGGCCGGCGGGTCGGTGCTCCCACCCGTCGACGGCGTGGTGGAACTGTTCCGTCGCAGCGACAGCGACCGGTGGTGGCTCGCCGACATGCTCGGGCGGCGGCCGTCGCGTCTGCTCTACGTGGGGCACGCCACGGCGGCGGATTCGGGTAGCGCAGATCAGTCGGCGCTGCACCTGGCCGACCCACGGCCGCTGACCGCGGCCGACGTGATGGCGCTGGAACTCGCGCTCCCGCCCCGGGTCGCGCTGCTGGCGTGTGCGTCCGGTGGCGACTACCGGTTCGACGAGGCCACCGGGCTGGTGGCGGCAGCAGTGCTCGGCGGGGCTCAGCTGGTGACGGCGACACTGTGGTCGCTGCCGACCACGGCGGGTTACCGGCAGTTCGTCGGCGGTGACGCCGATCCGATGACCGAGGTCGTCGTCGCCGTGGATCGAGCGCACGTCGCCAGGGACGCGGGATGCGCCCTCGACCAATGGCAACGAGAACGCATGCGTCAGTGGAGGTCCGGTGACACCACCGCCAGCCCGCTGTACTGGGCGGCGGTGGTGTCGTTCGCGGTGGACGGCGCGCGGTGACGACTCAGCACGGCGGCAGGCACACCGCGACGGCTCGTTCGTCACCGTGGCGGTAGTAGGCGTCGACGACGCTTCCGGGCTTCACGGCGTCCAGCGCGGTGGCCGGCAGCAGCGCGGTCTCCCGGGCCGGGAACTGACCGCCCTCGGGCTTTTGCACGATCACGTCCAGCTCGACCTCGCGATAGTCCTCGCGCCCGGGGCGGACTGCCGTGACGACGCCGGACGACTTGGTGCCGTGCCTGATGAGGTCCTCGGGTGCGACGGTGCCCGCACGCACGGCGAGCACGTCGTCGGCGAGGGTGAGCTGCTCGCGGGCATCGGGGTCGAACGAGACGAGCAGCACGACGCCCGGCCGCAGCCGTGCCGCGACGTCGTCGTCCGCCTGCTGCAGCCTGCCAACGAAGGTCTGTCCGGACACGCTCTCCACGTCGACGGTGATGCGGTCGGCGACCGTCCGCACCGTGCCGATCCCGACGGCGACCTGATCGACCGAGGCCGACTTCGGTCGGGTGGGTCGGTGGCGCTTGCGTGCATTGGTGACCACGAGGGCGATCAGAAGCAGGGCGAGGGCGAGCAGCGGGGGTGCGATTGCGTAGGGCATGCCGATCAGATTCGTCGCCGTGGCGCGCTACCGAACCCAACTTTCTCGGCGACCAAACCGGCGCCGGCCACCTATCCTGATGCGATGAGTACCGGGAACGTCGCGGCGTCCGTTGCCGTCGCCGTGCCTCGGCGCGCGGCGATCGACCAGGCGTGGCGGGCGATCGGCGACGGCGTCGAGGTGCTCAGCAGTGCCGACGGTGGGCCGCTGCGTCGAACCGTGAAGCGGATCCTGGACCCGCTCGTATTGCGGCTGCGATCCAACCCGCAGTTCTCCACGCCGATGCTCGAGCCCGATGTGGCCGCGCAGCTGATCGATGCCATCGTCGACAACGCCGAACGGTTGCGTTGTGCCGCAGCGTGGTTCGCGCTGCTGAAGGCCGAACGGCGGCGGCTGCGCATCACCACCGGCAATGCCCAGGAACTCTACTTCCCGGTGTGCTTCGAGCTGGCAGTCACCGATGGCCATCCCTCGCAACGGGATTCGCAGGGCGAGTTCGTCGAGTCCGTGTTGCGCGGTCTGCACGACGATAGGGACCGCACGGCCATCGAGGTGCTCAACCGCTACGTCGACGACCGGCGCGTGATCGACGCGCTTCGAGCGCAGCTGGACCGTAGCTGGCGCGACGTCCGGCCGGGCGACACGATCGCGGGTCCATTCCTGGCTGGGCTGACCACCGTGCTCGGCACGGCCGACGATCACAACGGGCGGATGGCGCGCCAGCGCGTGTGGTCGGCGTTGATCGGCGACGCCACGCCCTACAACTTCGGCGCCAGGGCCAGGGTCGCGCCGCAGGGCATTCCGTGGTCGATCGTCGACGTCGGCCTCAGTTCGACCGAACCGCAGCGACCGCCCGCGGTGCCGCCCGGCTCCGAGGCCGCCCGCCCGCTGGACCGCAGCGTGGTCGACAGGGTGCGCGCGACGCTGCGCAGGGCGCTGGACCGCGACGAGCTACCGGACATCCCGTCGCTGTGTGCCGAGGAGGTCGACCGTGCCTGTGCGCCATGGGGTTTGATGTCGGAGGACATCCAGGCGACGCTGGTCGCGGGCATCGAGATCGCGGTCGACCTCGCGCCGTTGAGCGACTCCACGCCCACCCGCTACGACCTCGGCCGCAGCATCCAGGCCAGACTTCGCAAGGAGGCCTACGTGATGCACGCGCGCCGGTACCTCGTCGAGGGGGAGGCCCTGCATCCGCGGCAGAGGCAGGTGGTCGCCGACCTCACCTGCTTCGCGCGGCCGTATCTGAACCGGCTGTGGGCGCGGTTGCACGGCCGCGACGTCTGGCAGGAGTCGTGCGACGACGTCGACGACGTGCGTGCCCTGCTCGAGGGCGTGGCGCGGTCGGTGAGCCTCGACCACCGGCAGCGGATCAAGGCAATGCTGGAAATGGAGGTGGCCCGGTGAGGATCGACGCAAGAGCCGGGCTGTGGACCTTCGGGCCGGCCCCCGCGCAACCACCTGCCGTGGCAGTGCTCGAGGTGGTGGGTGCGGTCCTGGAGTGGACGGTGGACGATCCCGCCGGCGTGGGAGCCACGTTCGTCACGGTCATCGATGTTTCTGCAGCGCAATGGCTTTGGCGACTGGTCGGCGCACGGGGACACGGTGCACTGGTCGATGCGATCGGCGGCGACGCCGTCGACGGTTCCGTCGACCTCCCCGGCGTCGAACTCGACGCCGACGCGCTGATCCCGTTGCGCCGTCTGGCGGTCGGCCACTGGGCGCGTCGGTGGTGGCCGGGCAGTCTGCGCGACGGCATCCCGGCCCTCGATGCCGCACTGCTCGACGCCGAGGTCGCGCTGCTCGCCACGGCGGCGCAGGACTACTTCGACGACGATGCCCTCGACGCCGACGTGGCGGGCCTGCTTGCCCCGCACCAGGCCACGCTGCTGGCGCACCGTCGCGACGGTGATCCGCGGGTCGTCGAGTTGGTCGATGCGTGCGCCGAGGTCGCCGAGGACGCGGGCGTGTGGGACGTCGACGCGGCGGTTCCGGCTTCTGCGCGCCGTGCCGACTACGCGCTGGCGGCGGGTGGCCGTGGCGGCCGGGCGCAGCCGTCGGTGGCCAGCGGGGTCGGCTCGATCGACTGGGCGGCCGTTCCGGCGGGGCTCTTCGATGCCGCGGATGACACCGTCGAGTGGCGGGTCGACGTCACCGACACCGGTGCCGTCGCGACGGTTCGGGTGGCGACCGCAGGCATCCGTCCTGCTGCCGGTGTGCCGGTGCGCCTGCGGTCGGGTCCGGTGTCGGGGGCAGGAGTCCTGGACGACGACGGCGTGGCGCGCTTCGATCTGACCGGCGACACCGGTCCCGTCGTCGAGGTGGTCGCCTGGAACCACGATTGGGTACCGACCACGGTCAGCGTGGGCGCCGACGTCGAACCCGCTCCCGATGCCGACGTCATGCGCCAGCGCATCCGCGACTACGCCCGCGGCCGACTCGCACGTCCGGGTGCCGATGCGTTCCTCGCGGAGATCCTTGCGGCCGAGGCTGATTACTGATCGCGCTCAGCGCTCGACGGTGGCCCACTGCTCGAGTCGAGCGCTCTGCGCGATCGCTGCACCGATGAGCGCCTGCTCGAGGCCGTCGTCGAAGGTCGGGAAATCGGGTTCGGCAGGCATTTTTCCGGACGCGATCGCGGTGTAGACGGCGCGGTGCAGCGCCTTGAAGGTGTCCGGATACCCCTGCGCATGCCCAGGCGGGTAGTCGCCTTCGGTGCGCATCAGGATCTGGCTGGGATCGTCGCGGTGACCGATCCACATCCGCTCGGGGTTCTCCAACCCCCAGTTGAGCGAACCGTCGGAGCCGCTGAGGTCGAAGGTCAGGTGGTTCTTGCGGCCCGGGGACACCTGCGACAGCGTCAGAACGCCTCGCGCACCCCCGTCGAATCGGAGCAGGATGCCTGCGATGTCCTCGGTGTCGACCGTGGTGGGTTCGGTCTCCTGGTCCACCGCCTGCGCGAAGGTCTCCACGGAACGAAGCGGTCGATGGCGGGTCGGGATCGTCGTGGTGAGATCGGCCATCACGGACTCGACGCGTTGGCCCGTGACGTAGCTCGCGAGATCGAGCCAGTGCGAACCGATGTCGCCGACGACGCGCAACGACCCGCCGAGTCGAGGATCGAGACGCCAGTTCCAGTCGGTGTCCTTCGACAGCCAATCCTGTAGGTAGCCGCCGGTGACGAGTCGCACCGCACCCAGTGCGCCCGAATGCACCTGAGCCGCGGCCTGCTGGCACAGCGGGTAGAAGCGGTTGATGAAGCACACCGCGTTCACCAGTCCCAGTTCGCGGGCGGTGTCGCGAAGTTCGCGGGCCTCCGCCGGCGTCATCGCGAGCGGCTTCTCGCACACGACGTGCTTGCCCGCGCGCAGGGCGGCGAGTGCCTGTTCGTAGTGCAGGTGATTGGGCGAGCAGACGTGCACCACGTTCACCC
>JAQSXQ010000148.1 GCA_029256565.1 Mycobacterium sp. | reverse complement strand
CGCTTGTGGATCAGCGCGGTCGCGTCGGACACCGAGTCGTCCGGCGCCAGCAGTACCGGGGTGTCGGCGACCAGGTCGCGGCTCTTGACGAAGTCGACCGTCGCCTGGACCGCGCTGATCGGCAGGTCCTGCGGCAGCACGACGATGCCGCCGCGGCGTGCGACGGTCTCCGCCATCCGGCGGCCGGCCACGGCGGTCATGTTCGCGACCACCACGGGGATGGTGGTGCCCGTGCCGTCGACCGTGGCGAGGTCGACGTCGAACCGGGACGTCACGTCGGAACGTCCCGGTACGACGAAGACGTCGTCGTAGGTCAGGTCATACGGCGGGTTGTGCCCTTCGAGGAATCGCATCGCCTGCGATTCTACGGGGCAGGGTCAGGCCTCGACCTCGCTGCGGTCGCCGCTCCACAACGTGTGGAAGCGCTTGTCGCGGTCGGCGTCGATGCGACCGTAGGTGTGCGCACCGAAGAAGTCGCGCAACCCCTGGGTGAGGGCGGCGGGCAGGCGCTCGGTGCGCAGCGCGTCGTAGTAGGACAGCGCCGACGCGAAGCCGGGCACCGGGATGCCCAGTTCGGTGGCGGTGACGACGACGCGGCGCCAGCTGTCGATGGCGTCCTCGATCGCGCTGCGGAAGTAGGGGGCGACGATCAGCGACGGCAGGTTGGCGTCCTCGTCGAACGCCTCCTTGATGCGGTTGAGGAACTTCGCCCGGATGATGCAGCCGCCGCGCCAGATGGTGGCCATGTCACCGGGCGTGATGTCCCAGCCGTACTCGTTGCTGCCTGCCTGGATCTGGTTGAAGCCCTGGGCGTACGCGACGATCTTCGACGCGTACAGCGCCTTGCTGACGTCGTCGGTGAACCGCGCGGCGTCCGACGGCTTCGTCCCGAGGTCACCGGAGGCGAGACCGGTGGTGGCCGTGCGCTGCGCGACCGAACCCGACAGTGCGCGGGCGAACACGGCCTCGGCGATGCCCGTCACCGGGACGCCAAGGTCGAGGGCCGACTTGACCGTCCAGCGGCCGGTGCCCTTCTGCTCGGCCTCGTCGAGGATGAGGTCGACCAGCGGCTTGCCGGTCTTGGCGTCGACCTGGCGGAGCACCTCGGCGGTGATCTCGATCAGGTAGCTGTCCAGGTCGCCGGAGTTCCACTCGGCGAACACCTCGGCGATCTCGCCCGCGGACTTGCCGAGGCCGTCGCGGAGCAGCTGGTAGGCCTCGCCGATGAGCTGCATGTCGGAGTACTCGATGCCGTTGTGCACCATCTTCACGAAGTGCCCGGAGCCGTCGGGACCGATGTGGGTGCAGCAGGGGACGCCGTCGACGTGGGCCGAGATCTCCTCGAGCAGCGGACCGAGCGACTCGTAGGACTCCTTGGGGCCGCCGGGCATGATCGACGGCCCGTTCAGCGCGCCCTCCTCGCCACCGGAGATGCCCGCGCCGACGTAGTGCAGGCCGCGCTCGCGGATCGCCTTCTCGCGGCGGATGGTGTCGGTGAAGAGGGAGTTGCCGCCGTCGATGATGATGTCGCCTTCCTCCATCGCGTCGGCGAGTTCGTTGATCACGGCGTCGGTGGGGTCGCCTGCCTTGACCATGATCAGCACGCGGCGCGGCTTCTCGAGCGCGGCGAGGAACTCGGGGATGGTCTCGCTGCGGACGAACTTGCCCTCGGATCCGTGTGCCTCGAGCAGTGCGTCGGTCTTGGACACCGAGCGGTTGTGCAGGGCGACGGTGTAGCCCTTGTGCGCGAAGTTGCGGGCGATGTTGGATCCCATCACCGCCAGGCCGGTGACCCCGATTTGTGCGGTGGCGGTGGTGTCGGACGAAGTCACGGGCAGCCTTTCGTTGTTTGGTGGTGGCGCTTGGTGTGGCGCTTGAAGTATCCGGCCTGACGAGCGTCAGGGCAGTGCGGCGAACAGACGTTGCAGTTCGTTGAGCCACGGAACGGCGACCGCGATGGTGGGGACGACCAGGACGGCGAGGGCGCTGACGTAGGCGATCGCCGACAGCACTGCGCTGTTCGGCTTGCCGCCGAGGCGGCGTACCCGGATGACGGTGGTGGGGCCGCCCGCGGCGAGCGCTCCGGAGGGGGTGCGGCCTGCGGCGCAGGCGACCAGCGCCCTGGCCAGGGGAGTCGGGCCCGCGGTGCGGACGGCGGCATCGTCGGCGAGCGACTCGATGAGGAGGCGGACGGCGTCGAGTGCGCTGCCGCTGCGGACGAATCGGGGGAAGGCCGCGTGGACGGCGGTGAACATCTCGAGCACCAGGTCGTGGCGGGCGCGCAGATGAGCCTGCTCGTGGCTGATGATGGCGGCGATCTCGGTGTCCGACAGGGTGTTCAGCGTGCCCTGGCTGACGACGACGCGACTGCGGACTCCGGGCAGGCAGTAGGCCAGGGGCTGTTTGACGTCGAGGATGCGCAGCCCGCTGGCCTTGGTACAGACGTGCGGAGCGTCGCGATGCGAGGTGCCGACGAGGTCGACGAGCATGCGGTGGTGGGCGCGGCGGCGGCGCGTGGCGATCGCGACCTGCAGGATGGCCACGATCAGCCGACCGCCGATGACGAGCGTGACCGCGAAGACGGCGACGTAGAGCAACCACAGCGGCCAGCCGAGTGCTTCGATCTCACTGGTGATGGTGGCGGTCGGTCGGCCGTCGGGGCCGGGAACGAAGAGCCTGCTCGCGATTGCGATGCCTGCGCTGAACGCGGAGAGCACCGCGGCCAGGGCGATGGACTGCCAGAGGACGATCGCGGCCCTCGGTGCACGAAGCGGCCAGGATGCCCGCGCCAGCAATGCGGGCACCGGCCCTACCAGGGCCAGTGCCACGAGCGTGAAGGCCAGCGCGGTCACGCCGTCAGTCTTCCCTAGCCGGTACCCGGATTGCTACCCGGCCCGGTGCCGTGTTTGGCCTCGAGTTCGGCGAGGGCGCGGCGCAGGGCGGCGGCCTCGTCGGCGTTGACCCGCTCGACGAAGTGCACGAGGGCGGCTTCGCGGCTGCCCGAGTCGGAGACCTGGTCGAGTGCGTCGACCATGAGACCCGCGACCAGCTCGTCCCTGCCGTGGGTGGGTGCGTAGCGGTGCGCCCTGTCGTCGCGGTGCTGAACCACCAGATTCTTCTTCGCCAGCCGCTGCAGGACCGTCATGATCGTCGTGTAGGCGAGGTCGCGTCGAGCCGCCAGCGCCTCGTGCACCTGGCGCACCGTCTGAGGCTCGTGCGAGGACCACAGATGGTCCATCACCTCGCGCTCGAGTTCCCCGAGTCGCGTCATCTTCGCCATTCTCTTCCCAACAGCCACGGTCCGTTCACTCTCCTGAGCAGTGTGATCAGAGTACTACGGCGTACTACGGTGCGTCGTATCCACGGTGAACGCCAATCTGCGTCGTCACCGGATGCAACGAGTTCGTCAGTGCGCCGCCATCTCCCGATTGCCTGTGAGTCCAGTCACAACGTATTTCGCCGTTCTTCGCCCTCACTATAGTAAGGCTAACCTAACTGAGGGAGGCTCCATGACGATCGTGGTCGACGACCCGCTCATCTCGCGGATGGCGATCGCGCAGACCTTGCCGCTGCACGAATCCAGCCGCCGGCTCCGCGAGCTCTACCCCGAGTGCCCGCGGGTGTACGGCGTGGCGGTGATGGGCGATCTGTCCCGCCGCCGGTGGTGGCCATTGGCCGAGGCGCTGACGACCGACCGGCTCGCGCACATGTACGACGCAGCCGTTGCCGAGACCGACAGTCGCGCCGCGGTCTGCCAGCAGCTGGCCGCCACCCTCGCGCACGTGGTCGTCGGCCGGGTGATCCCGCTGCTCGCGATCGAGGGCCGCGCCTGGGACACCGGGCTGGAGAACCTGTGGGTGCACGTCGACTCCGAGGGTGCGATCGACTGGGTCGGCGTCGTCGATCCGACGCTGCGGGCGCTGCCCGACGACCCGTACTTCGGCGGCCGCCCCGGCATGCGACGCAGGCACGCCGCGCGCGACCGCATCGTCGCGCTGCCCAGCGAGGCCGCCCTGACCACGTGGGTCGCCCACCGCAGTCACCGGGCGCTCGAGCCGCTGTTCGACCGGCTGTACGCGGTGAGCGAGGGAGCGCTGTCCGTCGCCGCGATGTGGCACCTCGTCGGAGGCTCCGTGGTGAGCGCGTCGACGCAGGTGCCGCTGCTGGCCGGGTCGAGCGAGCTGACCGCCATGCGCCGCGGGCAGGCCGTTCTCGACGCCCTGGTGGGCTTCGGCGCGCCCGTACGGGGTTCGAGCAGAACGTGCACGACGAAGGTCTTGCTTAATTAGGCAAGCCTTGCCTATGCTTACCTCAAGCGCGACGAACGAATTCAACTCCATGAACCACCGGACCGAGCCGGAGTCCTGAGGGCTGCAGAGACCCCCGGTCCATTCGAAGGAAGGGCCCCGCACATCACGTGCGGGGTCCTTCCGCATCTCCGGGGTACGACGCGGCTGACGACCGAGAGCGTGTTAGACCTATGACCGTGACTTCTGACATGTCGGCCTTCGACGGCGGATTCAGTGACGTACTCGGCCTGACCTACCTCGAGGCGACGCCCGATCGCGTCCGCGCCGAGCTGCTCATCGACGACCGCCTGCTGCAGCCGCACGGCATCGTGCACGGCGGCGTGTACTGCTCGGTCGTCGAGAGCGTCGCCAGCGTCTCGGCGGGCGTGTGGCTCGAGTCGACCGGCGGTGGGCGCAACGTCGTCGGCGTCAACAACAACACCGACTTCCTGCGCGCCATCAAGGCCGGTGTCGTGACCGCGACGTCGACGCCGATCCACCGGGGCCGCCGCCAGCAGCTGTGGATGGTCGAGATCGCCGGCGTGGACGGTCGTCTGGTCGCGCGTGGCCAGGTGCGGCTGCAGAACCTGCCCGCCGACGTCCCGGAGGCCTGACGCCTCGCGACGTCTACACCACGGTCGTGAATCCCGACGGATCCACGACGCTGGTGTAGATCTCGCGAGAACCGAGGTCGACGCACGCTCGCACGTGAGCGCTGCCGACTGCGGCGCGCCGTGGCAGGATCGCGCACTATGCGTTTGAGCCCCCACGAGCAGGAACGTCTGCTCCTGTCCTATGCCGCGGAGCTGGCCCGCCGCCGACAGGCCCGGGGATTGCGGCTCAATCACCCCGAGGCCGTGGCGCTCATCACCGACCACATCCTCGAAGGTGCTCGCGACGGGCGTACGGTCGCCGAGCTGATGGTCAGCGGCCGTGGCGTTCTCGGCCGCGACGACGTCATGGACGGCATCCCCGAGATGCTGCACGACGTCCAGGTCGAGGCGACCTTCCCCGACGGCACCAAGCTCGTCACCGTCCACGATCCGATCTCGTGAGGCAGCCATGATCAGCGAGGAGCCCCAGGCGGATCGAGCACCGGTCGTGCCCGGCGAGGTGTTGTTCGGCGACGGCGACATCGAGCTGAACGCGGGCGCGGACCGGATCGAACTGGACGTCGTCAACACCGGCGATCGGCCGGTGCAGGTGGGCAGCCACGTTCACCTCCCGCAGGCCAATGCCGCGCTCGACTTCGACCGCGCCGCCGCGCACGGCCATCGGCTCGACATCGCCGCAGGCACTGCCGTGCGCTTCGAACCGGGTGTGGCGCAACGGGTCTCACTCGTACCGCTGAGCGGGACGCGCGAGGTGTACGGACTGTCGCTCACCCCGCCGGGAAGGCTTGATCAATGACCGCACTGTCGCGCGAGCGGTACGCCGCACTGTTCGGCCCCACCACCGGCGACCGCATCCG
>JAQSXQ010000147.1 GCA_029256565.1 Mycobacterium sp. | reverse complement strand
CCACCGCGCATGGATGTCCCCGATGATGCAGTTCGCCGCGGTACCCGCCGGCGACGACACCGGCACGCCCACCGACTGGCATCTGCAGCACCTGGGCTCGCGCGCCGTCGCAGGCGCGGCGCTGACGATGGTCGAGGCCACCGCCATCGAACCCACCGGGCGCAGCAGCGATTACGACCTGGGGCTGTGGAACGAAAGGCAGGCTGATGCGTTCTCGCGCCTGACCGCATTCGTGAGTTCGCAGGGCGCGGTGCCCGGGATCCAACTGGTCCATGCCGGGCGCAAGGGCTCCACCGGGCGCCCGTGGCCGGACCCGGAACGCGAGCAGGGGTCCTGGCCGACGGTGGGGCCGAGCGAGCTGGCGTTCGGCAGACTGCCCAGCCCCGCGGAACTCAGCGTCGACGACATCGGCCGCATCGTCACGTCGTTCGGCGACGCTGCCGGGCGGGCTGCAGTAGCCGGCTTCCGCGTCCTCGAGATCCACGGTGCACACGGCTATCTCATCCATCAGTTCCTGTCGCCGCACTCGAACGACCGCACCGATCGCTACGGCGGGTCGTTCGAGAACCGGACCAGGTTCGCACTCGAGGTCGTCGACGCGGTGCGTGCCGCCTGGCCTGCCGAGTTGCCACTGTTCTTCCGCGTCTCGGCGACCGACTGGCTCGGCGGGGACACCGATGACGTCCGGCCGGGATGGACGGTCGCGGACACCATCGACCTCGCCGCGCACCTCAAGCGTCGCGGTGTCGACCTCGTCGACGTCTCGTCCGGTGGTTCGGCACCCGATGCCGCGATCCCGGTTGGCCCCAGCTATCAGGTGCCGTTCTCGGCCCGGGTGCGCAAGGAGGTCGAGATCCCCACCGCGGCGGTCGGATTGATCACCGAGCCGGAACAGGCCGACGGCATCATCGCCGAGGGGGAGGCCGACGCCGTGTTCCTCGCGCGGGTCCTGCTGCGCAACCCGAACTGGATCCGCCAGGCCGCCGACGAACTCGGCCATCCGCTGCCGCACCCGGTGCAGTACTCCCGGGCCTTCCGGTGACGGGTTCCGACACGGCGGTCCCGGCGTTCCGGGCCGCCGTCGTCGGTGGCTCACTCGGCGGGCTGGCCGCGGCCCACGAATTGCGTTCGATCGGGGCCGAGGTCGCCGTCTACGAGCGGTCCGTGGGACGCACCGAACCGCGTGGTGCGGGCATCGTCATGCAGCCCGAGGTCGCGTCGCTGCTCGCGCGGCTCGACAGGACCGTACCCTCGGTCAGCGTCCAGCTGATGGAACGTCAACAGCTGCATCGCGGTTCGCAGCCGACGCGGCACTACGCCCCGCAGTGGATGTCGGCATGGGACACGCTGTACGAGGCGCTGCGGGCCCCGCTCGGCGACGTCTGCATGCGTCTGGACAGCACGCTGACCGACCTCCGGGTCGGCGCCGACGACGTGACCGCCGAGTTCGGCGACGGCTACACCACCACGGCAGACCTGGTGGTCGGAGCCGACGGCATCGGCTCGGCCACCAGGCGGATCCTCACCGGCCGCGACGACCTGCGGTACTCCGGCTACGTCGCGTTCCGCGGACTCGAGCCGGAATCCACTCTCCCCGGACACCTCCGGGATCTACTCGCGGAACGCTTCACGTCCTTCGCCGTGCCGGGGATGCAGATGCTGTGCTACCTCGTGCCCGGCGAACGTGGCGCGACCGAACGACGGGTGAACTGGGTCTGGTACGTGAACACCGCGGCGGAGCGACTCCCCGGGCTGCTCACCGGGAGGTCCGGCCATCGCTTCGACTTCTTCCTGCCCCCCGGCGAACTCGACGCCGAGTCGCGTGACGCGCTGATGGAGTTGGTGGATCGCACGCTGCCCGAACCGTTCGCCGCCCTGGTGCGGCTCTCGGCCGTGTTCATGCAGCCGGTGTTCGACCTGCCACCCACCGGCATGGTGGGCGACCGGGTCCTGCTGCTCGGCGATGCGGCGGGAACGGTCCGGCCCCACACCGCCTCCGGAACGTCGAAGGCACTCGGTGACGCCGCCGAACTGGCCGACGCACTCGGAGGCTGGCGGCGGGACGAGCCATTGCCGCGGGATCGCCTGCAGGCGTGGGAAGCCGACCGGCTGGGCCATCTGCGCGCGGTGGCCGACGTCGGCGTGCGGCTGGCCGCGCGCTCGTCACTGGGCGTCGACGCGCCTGCGTTCCTGTGATCGTCCGCGCCGGCCTGGCCGCCACCGTGGCGGGGGTACTGCTCACCGGCTGCGGGGGACCGGGCGCCGTGCTGGAACCGATGTCGATACCCGGGGGCACCGAGACGACTCCGTCGACCACTCCCGCGACGACGAGTCCGACGGCAGCCGCACCGGTCGACTACACCCCGCTCCTGCTCGCACCCGGCGACGTCTACGTACCGGGCGACGGATACTCCGCGCCACCGCCCATCCGGGATCCCGACGGCGTGCACGGCGCGGAGGAGCTGATGACCAACGGGGACCAGACCCGGGCGATCGGCATCACGATCGTGGTGCTGCCCGACGTCGCAACGGCGTCGGCCGAACTGACCCGGGCACAGCAGACGCTGTCCACGGTGGTCCCGACGGAGCCGTCGCAGCCCGTGCCGGTGGGCACCGGCGCCATTGCGGTGACGGGACTGGCGCACGATTCGTCGAAGGCCGTGACCGCGCTGGTCTTCGGCGAGGGGCGCGCGATCGTGCGCATCGACTTCTACAGCGCCGTCGGTCAACCCACACCCGTCGACTTCGCGATCGGCATCGGCAAGATGCAGGCACTCGCGGTGCGGGTCGGCCTGACCGGGTCCGGCTAGGTGCCCGCTTCCGGTCGCCTCACCCGAGGCCCGCAACCCGGGCCACCGTCAGCGCAGACGTGAGCTGCAGCAGATCCCGGGGCCGGCTCAGGTGCAGGCCGGTCAGCGCCTCCAGGCGGCGCATCCGTTGCGTCACCGTGTTGGGGTGCAGGTGCAGCGCATCGGCCGTCGACCGGCGGTCCATGTCGCGGTCGAGCAGTACCCGCGCCGTCCGCAACAGCTCGCTGGAGTGATCGCGGTCGTAGTCCAGCGCCGGACCCAACACGGATACCGCGAAGGCGCGCAACCGTTCCGGGTCGTCCAGCTGCAGGAGCAGATGGTCGATCGCGACGTCGCGCAGGTCGATCACCGCGCTACCCGCCCCGTCCGCCGCCAGGTCGAGCGCACCGCGCAGGGTGCGGAACAGGTCGGGAAGTTCGCGGACCGCGACGGCAGGGGTCACCCCGGCCACCGCCTTCCCGACCTCCCGGGCGTCGGTCAGATACTCGACCAGGCGACGCGCAATCGCCGCCGCACCGCTGACCCGCCCCGGAGCGGTCGCGCCCGGCGCGGCGATCAACAGCAGATCGCCCCGGTACACGGCGACCAGCGGACGGGGCGTGATGGTCGCCGCGAACCGGTCGGCGCCTGCCAGCAGCCGGTCGGTGGCGGGCCTGGCGTCGCCGGCCGTGGGATCGATGCTCCGCACCGAGATCAGCGACTGGTCGCCGGAGAGGTCCCAGCCGAGCCGCCGGGCGCGATCGAGCAGTGCGGGCATGTCGGCGCCGTCGGTGCTCAGCAGGTCGGCGACCAGCGAACCACGAAGGCGCTGTTCGACTTCCGCCGCGGTCCGGTCGCGCATCAGCTCGAGTGCCGTCACCACCGTTGCGTGTTCGACGGCGCGTACGTCGAGTCGCGACAACTCGGCGTCGGTGGCCCCGACCCGGACTCGGGCGACCACCTCGCCGCCGAGCGTGACGTCCGCCGACACGCCGTCGTCCTGGTCCCAGTCCACGGCTGCGAGGGCGTTGCCGTAGACGTCCTCGATCAGCACGGGCCGGGCGAGCAGTTCCGCCAGCGCCGCGGCCACCCCCGAAACGCCCTCGCCGCGCAATGCGGTCGCCGTCAGCAGCCCGTGCACCTCTTCGGCGCGGCGCAGCTCCCGGATCGTGTCCTGCTCGCGGGACCGCAGTTGGGCGGTTCGCAGCGCGACGGCGACCTGGGATCCCAGCGTCGTCACCAATCCGACCTCCACGGCGTCGAACCGGTGCGGCTCGGTGCGGTAGCCGTTGAGCGCTCCGACGATCGACCCGGCGCGGCGCAGCGGCACCGACACCAGCGCCCGGTAGCCCTGCTCGTGGGCTACCCCTCCCCACGGTCCGATCCCCGGCATCGTCTCGATGTCCTCCAGCGTGACGACCTCGCCGGTGCGGAACGCCACGCTGGTGGGCGCCTCCTCGGCACCGCTGACGTCGAGCAGGATCGGCCGGTCCGCGTTGACCTGGGCGATGTAGTCGGGGGAGAGGCCGTGCGACCCGACGATGACGAGCGCCCTCCCGTCCTCGGTGGGGAGGAACACCGCGCAGAAGTCGTAGTCGAGCAGATCGCACGCGGTACGTGCGACGCGGTCGACCAGGTCGGCGACGGGCTCGTCACCGCCAACCGCCTCGCCGATGTCGGCCAGCGCGTCGAGCCAGCGCTCGAGGTCGGGTCTCAGTGTCGTCGGTGACATGAGATCGAGCATAAGTGTGTGTCGGCAGACATTGTCGCGATTGGCCCGCTGCCTCAAGCTGAATCTCGACGGTGACAGCCGTCACATGACATCGAGGAGGTTCCCGTGCGACGTAGCACTCGGGTGATGCGCAACGCGGTGGCCGTCGCGGCGGCGGCGATGATGACGTTGACGGCGGGATGCTCGGCCGGCCTCGGCGGGCCGGCATCGTCACGGGCCGCCCGCGACGGCGTCATCCGGTTCACGTTCGCGCCGGACCCCATCTGGGACTACATGAACGAGACGGGCATCGTCGACGAGTGGCAGCGCGACACCGGCTACGAGGTGGAGAGCAGCGCCACGTGGGACGAGTTCGGCCTCTTCGCCGGCGGCCACGCCGACATCATCTCCACCGCCTCTTTCGAGGTGCCGGGCCTCGAGGAGCAGACCCAGCGCGAGACGATGATCATCGGCCGCTACAACTCCGAGCGCAGCCGCATCATGGTGCGCGCCGACGACCCCGCCGTGACGCTGGCGGACATGAAGGGCAAGCGCCTCGGGGTGTTCACGACGGTCTCGGGCACCCTGGTGTGGAGCGCGCTGCTCAAGAAGATGCACGACGTGAACCTGGCCGACGACTACGAAATCGTGGTCGCCGACATCCAGAACCTCTCGAATCTGCTGGCGCGCGGCGAGATCGACGCCTGCATCTGCTATCCCGACCTGTCGGCGCGCGACCTCCGCGAGGGCACGGTCCGCCCGCTGTACGACGGGAAGTCGTCGGCGGAGGTATTCGCCGAACTCGAGGCCCCCGGCCACGACGGCCCGATGGGCAACGTCTTCGTCGCCCGCAAGGACTGGGTCGACGACCATCCCGGCGAGGTGTCGGCGTTCCTCGACCTGTGGACGCGCGGACTGGCCGAGTGGCAGCAGCACCGCGACGAGATGGTCGAGCGCTACCCACAGCACTTCGCCGTCGACACGCCCGAGGACATCGCGTTCATGAAGGACTACGTCGCCCAACACGACTGGGTGGTCGACGACGTGCGCTTCGACCAGAAGTGGGCCGACGACGAGAGTTCGATCTTCGACCTCATGCGCGAGACCGGCGTCATCGGTGACGACGAGGCCGACCCACAGTTCCTGCCAGGAGAAGGAGTCCGCCAGTGACCCAGACCATTACGCCGCCGGACGCAGATCCGGCGCGGCGGGATCCGGCCCCGCGTTCCCGCCGGAAGCACTCGGGAACTCCCGGCCCACGCAG
>JAQSXQ010000146.1 GCA_029256565.1 Mycobacterium sp. | reverse complement strand
CATGCTGACGGAGGCGAAGCCGGGGAAGTCCTGGGCCGCGATCACCGGGTTCACCTCGCGGTGCGATCCCGTGTTGCCGATGTTGGTCGTGGTCTTGGGTGGCTTCGTCTTGTACCAGGCAAGGCCGGTCCACTTGCCGAGGCCGGGGAAGTCGGCCTCCCAAAACTGTTCCTGCTGAACGCGATAGATCCAGCGGCCGCGCTTGACGATCTTGGTGGTGTTCCACACCGGCATCGCCTTGAAGAGGCGCCACAGCGCGGTGCGGTGCAGGTACTTCGCGTGCCCCTCGTCATAACCGTTCTCACACGCGAAGCGCCAGTTGCCTTCCCGAGGCATGATCCGGGCGCCGATGACGGCGGCATTGCCGACGAGTTCCTCGGGCAACTGTTCGTCGATGGGATGGGGCTCCTCGCCGTCTCCGACGAAGACCCACACCATGCCGAGCCGCTCTTCGACGTGGTAGGTCGGCTGAGTGACCTTGCCGCAGATGGGCGATTGCGGCCCGTCGGTGATGGCAGCCTTCAGCTCGCCGGACTCCAGGTCGAAGGTCCAACCGTGGTAGACGCAAGAAATCGTGCCGGGGAACTGCTTGTTGCCATAGCTCAACGGCACGCCACGATGCGGGCAGCGATTGGCCATGCCGCGGACCACGCCGCGATCCCGGATGACGAAGATGTCCTCGCCCAACAGCTTGACCCGCACGGGTCGCTCGCCCACCTTCGACGAGAAGACGACGGGATACCAGTAGCCGCGGAAACCGGCCGCCGCCGCCTGATACAGCGGCCACGTCGACCAGTCTTGCCGACCGGGCAGACTCCCCTCGCGTTTACGTCGCGCCGGCGTCTTGGCTTCGGCGTCTGCGGCGGGCGCCTTGGCGGCCGGGTGCTGCGTCGTGGGCGCCGCCTGCGGCTCCAGCGTCTCACTCATGTCTGCTTCTCCAAGTGCTCATCCGGTCGTGAATTCGAAGCGATCGGCAACGTGTCGTCACTACCTAGTTGGGCCAGCACACCACCGCGTCATGGCGACCACAATCACCGTGGTCCGCCCAGCGAAATTTCCCCGGTCGAGTCGGAAATGCGGCACGCATCGCGATTTCGACCGATTCCGCTGAGCGATCCAGATCACGCGATCGGCCGCGCAAGCGCACCTACAGTCCCAAGGCACCACCGTCGAACAACCAAGGAGACCTCGTGACTGCTCAACCGTCCGTCGTCACGACCGACGTCGTCATCGTCGGCGCAGGTCCGACCGGCCTCTATGGCGCGTACTACGCAGGATTCCGCGGCTTGTCGACCGTCGTCGTCGACGCGCTGCCGCAACCCGGCGGCCAGGTCATGGCGCTCTATCCCGAAAAGCAGATTCGCGACGTCGCCGCGCTGCCCTCCATCCGCGGCCGCGACTTCGTCGCCAACCTCGTCGAGCAGGCCGACGCCTTCCGCCCGACCTACCTCCTCGGCCGCCAGGCCACCACCCTGACCCATGTCGACGGGTTGCCGGTGTTGACCCTCGACGACGGCACCGTCGTGCGTGCCGGCGCCGTGGTCCTCACCGCGGGGATCGGCACTCCGACCCCGAGACCGCTCGAGACCGGTGGCGAATGGCTGGGCACCCGGTTGTCCTACTTCGTCACCGACCCGTCCCGACACGCCGGTCAAGACATCGTGATCGTCGGTGGCGGCGATTCCGCACTCGACTGGGCCGACGCGTTGGCCTCCATCGCCCGGTCGGTCACGCTCGTCCACCGTCGGGCCGCATTCCGAGGCCATGCCGCCACTCTGGAGCGGGTCCGCTCCGGAAACGCCGCAATCCACACCGACACCGAAATCCATGGTCTGATCGGAGATCTCGACAGCGGCACCCTGCAAAAAGTGGCTCTGAAGTCCAAGAACGGCGACGAATCCGTCATCGCTGCAGACCACGTCATCGCCGCACTCGGATTCATCAGCGAGCTTGGTCCGCTACGCGAGTGGGGCCTCGAGCTCAGTAGACGCTCGATTGCCGTAGACCGCGCCGGGCGGACCAATCTCCCACGCGTGTACGCAGCCGGTGATGTCACCGACTACCCGGGGAAGGTCAAGCTCATGTCCGTCGGATTCGGTGAGGTCGCCATCGCGATGAACCACGTCGCCGTCGACCTTGATCCCGACCTTGTGCTGTTTCCCGGCCATTCCACCGACGCCGCCTGAGCGCGCGCCCAACTTTCAAGGAGACCCTCATGGCCTATGTCATCGGAGCCAATTGCATCGACGAACTCGACCGGTCGTGCATCGAAGTCTGTCCCGTCGACTGCATCTACATCGGCGAACGTCGTAGCTACATCAATCCCAGCGAGTGCATCGACTGCGGCGCTTGCGAAGTCGAGTGTCCGGTGGATGCAGTCTTCGTCGACCGCAAAGCGCGCAAGGACCCGGCGCTTGCCGAATTCGTCGAAGACACCGTCGCCTTCTTCGCCCTACCGCTACCCGGCCGATCCGATGCCCTAGGCGACCCGGGCGGTTTCCAAAAACTCGGCCCCGTCGGCGTCGACACCGAATTCACCGCCAACTACTCGGCGTGAACTCCTCACCGGCACGATCAACCCCTCGTTGAACGGCCACCGCCGACGCCCTCCGCGGTTCGACGTGCTGGCGGCAACCTTCTCGATGGTCACGACCGCGAGTCCGCCGTTCCTGTTGGGCACCATGGGATCCGGCATCCGGACCGATCTCGCCATGAGCATCCCGGCGCTCGCCGGCGTCATCTCATTCGGGTATCTCGTTGCCGCGGCGGCCAGTCCGCTCGGCGGGCGTCTCACCCACCGCATCGGTCCGCCACACTCGCTGCGACTGGCGGGCGCACTCACCACCATCGGCGTGGGAGTTTGTGCGTGCGCCACCACCTCGGCGCACCTGTACGTGGCGTTCCTTGCGATCGGCCTCGCGAATGCCGTGATTCAACCGGCGTCCAACGGCACTCTCTCCGGGGCGGCCACCGGGCGGTCACAGGGCCTGTTGTTCGGCATGGTGCAGTCGGCCATCCCGGCGGCCACTCTGCTGGCGGGTTTGCTTCTCGCCGCCCTCGACGACGTCGGCCTGTGGCGCCGAGCCCTATGGGTGTTGTTCGCCCTCTCGCTGATGCCCCAGTGTCTTATTGCCCGCCGTCACGAGCGCGACAGTGATGGGCAATCGGCAGGACCGAGCCCATCGGCGAGCTCGCACCGATCCGTACTGAGCTTCCTGCTGGTGGCCGCCTTCCTTGGCTCCGCGGCGACCACAGCGGTGGCGGTCTTCGGTGTCGCGAGTGGTCTGGCAGGCGGACTCCCGCCCGTCGTGGCCGCCGCGGGTCAGGTCCTGGGCAGCCTCTGCTGCATCGTCGGCCGGATCACCGCTGCCTGGCGGTGGGGCCAAGACCAACCGCACCGCCTGCTCCGCCGCATAGCGACACTTCAGATCCTCGGCGTCGCCGGTGTGGGACTACTCGCCGTCGGCTCGACACCGGCGTACTTCCTGGGATTCGCCGTCGCGTTCGGTTGCGGGTGGGGCTGGACGGGATTGCAGAATCTGGCCCTGGTGCGCACCTGGCCGACGAGCAGTGCGCGGGTGACCGGTGTCATTCAGAGCGGCCTGTTCGCAGGCAGCGTCGCCGGGCCGGCAGTCCTCGGTGGAATCATCGGCGGAGCGGGCTACTCCGCGGCCTGGGCGGTGGCGGCGTCGGCGCTCGCACTGGCGTCGGCGGCAACCGTCACAGCCGCGCGTCGACTGCGTCGCGAGCACCCAGGTCAGTGAGCCAGTCGGCGGAGACAGTCACGCAACTGCTCCAACAGCCGTTCAGTCCTCGCATCATCAGGAAAGATCATGTGCTGCAACACGAGACCGTCTAGCGTGGCGAAGACGAAGCCGGCCACCGAGCCGTCCTCGTCCCGAACCCCGACGTTCGCCAACGTCTGGCTGACCTGGGCGATGTAGCGCACGTAGAGTCCACGAACGTTGTCCACCGGCAGGTTGCCGCGCACGGCATGAGTCGTCTCGTCGAACTGAAGCAGCTGTCGCGCACCCGTCGCGTTCATGGTCGACACGAACCCCGACGCGAACTCCTCGATGGACGCCGCCTCCAACTTCACCTCGTCGGAATCCTGATTGGCCGCTCGCCGAAAGGCCTCGATCAGCATCTGCTCGCGCGTGCCGAAGTGGTGACGCACCAATCCATGCGCCACCCCCGCCTTGGCCGCCACCGCCCGGTAGGTGACGGCGCGCAATCCCTCGCGACCGGCGATCTCTATTGCCGCGTCCAACAGCCTGTCGCGGCTCGAGGAGTCAGCTCCCGGCCCGGTCGAGTCGTCTGGAAACGTCATCTTCCCAGGAAAGCACGCCGTGTTCGTCAACGGTGGCCGCCCCTCGTCATCACTCGGCCAGCCCCCACAAGGGCGGACGAGCGACGCTGAGGTCGATGTTGACCGACTTCACCGCGGTGTACTCGCGCAGCGTCTCGAACGAGAGCTCACGTCCGAATCCGCTGTCCCCTCGACCTCCCATCGGCATGCCAGGCGGAAGGTCGAACCAGCGATTCACCCACACGATGCCCGCGTCGAGTTGATCCGCGAACTGGTGGGCACGCCGCAAATCACGCGTCCACACTCCGGCGGCGAGCCCGTATCGCGCCTGGTTCGCCCGTGCGATGGCCTCCTCGTCGGTGCGATAGCGCTCAGCGATCGTGACGGGTCCGAAGACCTCGGTTCGGGTGATGGTCGCCCGACCATCCGGGTCGGCAAGCAGGACGGGCCGCTGGAAGAATCCGCCCGAGAGCGACGCGTCGAGTTCGAGTGGCTCGTCGCCCGCGACGACGGACACTCCCTCTGCCCGTGCGCGTTCAACGTGGCCCTGGACCAGTTCCAGCTGTCGCCGCGACACCAGCGGGCCCATCTCGCTGGCCTGGTCGGTGGCATCGCCGACCTTGATGCGCCGGGCCACCGCGGCGAAGCGCTCGACGAACTCGTCGTGAATGTCGTCGTGCAGCAATAGTCGCGAGGACGCGATGCACGCCTCACCATTCGCAAGATAGATCCCCATGAGCGCGTCCTGCACCGCGAGGTCCAGATCCGCGTCGGCCGCCACGATCATCGGGCCCTTGCCACCGAGCTCCATGAGGCTGGGCCGGAGTGTCCGAGCTGCGGACCCGAGAATGGCCCGCGCCGTTTCCGGGCCTCCCGTGAACGTGATCTTCGCAACGTCCGGGTGTGACACCAGAGCGGCCCCGGTCTCGGGCCCCACGCCGGTGACGACGTTGAGGACACCGGCCGGCAGCAGATCGGCGATGAGCCGGACGAACTCCAGCACGCTCGCCGACGCGTACTCCGACGGCTTGACCACCACGGTGTTTCCGCCGGCGAGTGCCGGTGCGATCTTGTTGGCCAAGGTGATCAACGGCGAGTTCCACGAAAGGATCGCCGCCACCACACCGAGCGGCTCACGCTTGGTGTAGAGCAGGGTGTCGGGGTTCGCGAGCGGAATCTGCTCGCCGTTGAAGGCGCGGATCACCCCCGCGTAGAAGCGGAAGATCGCCTTGACGGTCGGGATGTCGGCGATGGCGGCCTCGCGAACCGGCCTGCCGTTCTCAGTGGCCAGCAGAGGACCGAAGCGCTCACCCGATGCCTCGAAGCGGTCCGCGATCGCGAGCAGAACGGCTTGACGCTGATCGGGCGTGGTCCGGCGCCAGCTGGTGAACGCCCGAAGAGCCGAGGCCACTGCGGATTCCACGTCGTCGGCCGAGCCCTGCGGAAGCTGGGCCCACGTG
>JAQSXQ010000145.1 GCA_029256565.1 Mycobacterium sp. | reverse complement strand
CGTCGGAGTCGGCGTTGGCCCACCAGAGTCCGCCACCCAGCACGGCTACCGCGGCCAGGGTGATGACGGGACCGCGAATCTTGTTGTTCTGCATGTGAAGAGCTTCGCCGGGACGCGGGTGCCCTCGCATGGAGACTGTGTGGAGATCGCGTGGAGATCGTGGGCGCACACGGGACATTCACAGGTCTCGGGTCCCCGGATCGGACCCGCGCCGCTGTTACCCTGCCAGTGCCGCCGGCTGCCAGGTCTCATCGACCGCCCGGTGGGCCGACGCAGAGGCGCGAGACGCACGTGAGACGAACGGGGCCGCATGGCGACGGCTGAGGACATACGGGAAGGGCGTTGTGCGAGGCGGTGAGATCAGGGCCCTGACGGGTCTTCGCATCGTGGCCGCCGTCTGGGTGGTGCTGTTCCACTTCCGCCCGTTGTTCGCCGAGGCTGCTCCGGGTTTCTCGTCGGCGCTGGCGCCCGTCCTCGATCGTGGCGCCCAGGGCGTCGACCTGTTCTTCATCCTCAGCGGCTTCGTGCTGACCTGGAATTATCTCGACAAGATGGGACGTACGTGGTCGACCAAGGCCACCGTGCGCTTCCTGTGGCTGCGGCTGGCCCGGGTGTGGCCGGTGTACCTGGTCACGCTCCACCTCGCCGCACTGCTGGTCATCTTCACCATCTACGTGGGGCACGTACCGCCCGAGAGCGTCGACGAGTTCACCGCGACCAGCTACGTCCGCCAGTTGTTCCTCGTGCAGCTGTGGTTTCAGCCGTTCTTCGACGGGTCGAGCTGGAACGGGCCGGCGTGGTCGATCAGCGCGGAGTGGCTGGCCTACCTGCTGTTCGGCGGCCTGATCCTGGTGGTGTTCCGGGTCGCGCGGGCGACGCGGGCCCGCAGCCTGCTGGTGCTCGCGATGGCGGCGTCGTTGCCCCCGGTGGTGCTGCTGCTGGCGTCGGGGGAGTTCTACACGCCGTGGAGTTGGCTGCCGCGGATCGTCATGCAGTTCACGGCGGGCGCGCTGGCGTGCGCAGCGGTGCGCAAGCTCTGGCCGACGAGGCGTACCCGGCACGTGGCAGGCGGTGCGTCGCTCGCGCTGATCGCCGTCATCGTCGGCGCGCTGTACTACTTCGACGCCCACCCGAACCCGAGGATCCCCGACGCCGGCGGACTGGTGGACCTGCTGTTCGTTCCGTTGGTCGTGACGCTGGCGATCGGCGCGGGCACGCTGCCACGCCTGCTGTCCACGCGCGTCATGGTCTACCTGGGTCAGGTGTCGTTCGGGCTCTACATGGTCCACGAGATCGTGCACAACGCCTGGATATGGGCGGCTAGGCAATTCGAGCTGACCCTGTCGGGTTCGCTGGGCATCTGGATCCTGCTGGGACTCCTCGGGGTGGCACTGGGCATCGCCTGCCTGATGTACCACCTGGTCGAGGAACCGGCGCGGCGGTGGATGCGGCGCATGGTCGACGTCAGGGGAGTCCCGGCGTCACGCGCCACCCTGGCGAAGGATTCAGCGAACGCCGGTAAGCTCCAGAACCTCGCCGACCACGAGCCGCGGTCGGAGTCACTACCGGCGCGCGCCGGCTGACCTGGAGGTAGTGGTGGGTCGTTCGGCCACGGTGTTGGTTGCGCTGATCGTCGCGGTCGTCGCGTCCTTGACGCAGCCCTCCTACCGCACGGTGGGGCGCGAGACGGCGATGCACCACGTCGCCATCGTCGGCGACTCGTACACGACCGGCAGCAGCGAGGGCGGCAACGGCGCAGCGAACTGGACCACGCTGGCGTGGCAGAAGCTGGCGTCGCACGGCAGGCAGATCGACGCCGACGTCGCCGCGGAGGGCCGCGCCGGCTACGTCGTGCGGGGCTACGACGGCCACGTGTTCGGCGACCTCGCTCCGCGCGCGGTCCGCCCCGACGACGAACTCGTCGTCTTCTACGGCTCGCGCAACGACCAGGGGAGCGATCCCGTGGCGCTGGCGGGGATGACGAGCGGCGCCTTCGATCAGGTCCGTCGCGTCGCACCCGCCGCGAGGCTGCTGGTGATCGGCCCACCGTGGCCGACGGCCGACGTCCCGCCCGCGGTGCTGCAGATCCGCGACGTACTCCGCATGACCGCGGGCATCGCCGGTGCGACGTTCGTCGATCCGATCGCCGAGGGGTGGTTCGTCGGCAGGCCGGAACTCATCGGCCGCGACGGGGTGCACCCGACGGATGCGGGGCATGCGTTCATGGCCGATCGGATCGCGCCGTTGATCGGTGCGCAGTTGCCGCTGCCGACCTGACGGCGCGTCAGTCCTGCACGGCCTTCGCGACGGCGATGCACGTCGTGAGCCACGAGGTGTCGGTCGACCCACCGCGCAACGCCCACATGGCGTGGCACGTCATCCGAACGACCACCCAGTCCCTGGCCCGCTCGTCGGAGAGCCCGGCGGCCTCGACGAGCGCGTAGAACCGCCTGCGGACCCCGTCGCGGGTGTAACCGGCCAGCTCGTCCCACCTGTGCCAGAGCATGGGCGCGATCTCGTAGTGCGGGTCGCCGTTGACGGGCCGTGGGCTGATGGCCAGCCAGGGCTCGCGGTCGCCGGCCAGCACGGTCCGGTAGTGCAGGTTGCCGTGGATCAGCGTGGAGCTGGTCGCGTCGTCGCCCGCGAACGCCCGGCCGAGGGCGATCGCCTGTTCGACCAGCCGGTGCGGGATGGGGGCGCTACGCGGTAGCGCACCGAGTTCGGCGACCCACCGGCCGACGAGGTCGGAGAGGTTCGGCAGCTGCGGCATCGGTGACAGGTGCAGCCGCGGATACAGCGTCGCCACGGTCTCGCAGGCCTCGATGTCCCACGAGTCTCGGAGGTCGGTCGGGTTGGCGCGTTCCAGCAGCAGGGCACGTCGATGGGGGTCGGCGCGTAGCAGCCGGACCGCCGCGGCGCCTGCCCATCGGCGCAGCGCCAGGTGCTCGAAGGCGGCTTCGTCCTGAGGGAAGGCCAACTTGAGGACGGCACGCTCGGCGTCACCCGTCCGCACCGGCAGGATGAGGGAGCCGCTGCCCGATGCCGGGTCCCCGTCGGCGCGCAGGCCCCACTCGGACAGCTGCGCGGCGGCGGCCTTGGGGAGTTCGTCGACCCAGTCCGCCCACTGCGGTCCGCGCGCCGCCATGTCGCGTACGGCCGCCGGTAGGTCGATCACCGCAGCCATGCTGTCATCCCGGGCCGGGGAATGGCCCGCACGGTTCACACGTTCTGTCACGACATGCCAGACACGTCGGATGCGTTCGACCCCCGAGACCTCCTCGCCGACGCCCGACTGGGCGTGCTCGCGACCATCAAGTCGAACGGCATGCCGCAGCTGTCGCCGGTGACGCCGTTCTACGACCGATCGACCGACCGCATCCTGGTGTCGATGACCGAGGGCCGCGCCAAGACCGCCAATCTGCGCCGGGATCCACGCGCCGCGCTCGAGGTGACCAGTTCCGACGGGTGGGCATGGGCAACCGCGGAGGGATCGGTGTCCCTCGTCGGACCGGGTTCAGATCCGGACGGACCCGAGGTCGAGGCGCTCGTCGAGTACTACCGTGCGGCCGCTGGCGAGCATCCGGACTGGGCCGAATACCGCTCGGTCATGGTCAGCGACCGGCGGGTCCTGATGACCCTCGCGGTCGAGAAGGTCTACGGCGAGCGGCTGCGCTGACCACACACCGTCGATACATCGTTTCCTGAATACAGGATTAGATGTACCGTTGTCGCATGCCCGACGTGATGCACCGAGAAGCCCTCGCCAGATTCGGCTACGCGCTGTCGGATTCCACGCGGTCGTCCATCCTGCTGTCGCTGCGGGAGGGGGGCCGGTACCCCAGCGACCTCGCCGACGACATCGGGGTGTCCCGTCAGACCATCTCGAATCACCTTGCCTGCCTTCGCGGTTGCGGCCTCGTCGTCGCCGTGCCGGAGGGGCGCCGCAGCCGCTACGAACTGGCCGATAGGCGCATCCGCCACGCGCTCGACGACCTCGTGGGGCTGGTTCTGGCCGTCGACCCCGCGTGCTGCGCCGCCGAGCAGGGCTGCTGCTGATGGGTATCGCGGCACGTCAGGACAGGCGTGACGTCCTGATCCGGCGGGTGCGTTGGCTGGTCGCCGCCACCATCGCCTACAACGTCGTGGAGGCGGCGATCGCGCTGCTCGAGGGGACCAGGGTGTCGTCGGCCGCCCTCGTCGGCTTCGGGCTCGACTCGGTGATCGAAGTGTCGTCGGCTGCCGCAGTGGCCTGGCAGTTCAGCGCGGCGCGGCCGGAGGACCGGGAACGTGCGGCGCTGCGCGTCATCGCGGTGTCGTTCTTCGGGCTCGCCGCCTACGTCACCATCGACTCGGTGCGGGCCCTGCTCGGTGACGGCGAGGCCAAGCCGTCACCGGTGGGCATCGCGCTCGCCGCCGTCAGCCTGGCCGTGATGCCGCTGCTGTCCTGGGCGCAGCGGCGGGCGGGCCGGGAGCTGAATTCGACGTCCGCCGTTGCCGATTCGCGCCAGACGCTGCTGTGCACGTACCTCTCGGCCGCGCTGCTGGTCGGCCTGCTGGCCAATGCGGTACTCGGGTGGTCGTGGGCTGATCCCCTCGCCGGTCTGGTCATCGCAGGGGTCGCGGTGCGCGAGGGCATCGAAGCGTGGCGTGGCCGGACCTGCTGCGCGACACCCGTGTCGACCGAACGGACGTCGTGCTGTGAATGACGCACGCGCGCGATCCGTCAGCGGTGGTTCACCACGGCCACCCGCCCCGCTTCGGTGCGTCGCCGGGGGTCGAGGAGTCGCTGCCCGGTGACGTGCGGGGAGCCGGCGCGACGCTGATCGGTGCCCGCGTCACGGGCGTGCGCGTGACACCGATCTCTGGACCGTCACCAGACGGGGACGGCGACGAACGCGGATACGGGTTGCGGTACACCGGGCCCGGGTCGAGCCGTTCGGCCGTCGGGGGCGGCGGGGGAGGCGGCGGCGGCATGGGTGGTGCCACCTGAATCGGGTCGCCACGGCTGCCTTCGATCGGCGGCGGTGCCACGTCCGGCCGACCGGCCGGGGACACGGCGGGTGGAGCGTCGTCGGGCGTGTCCAGCACGGAGATCGCACCCCACGTCGCGGCAACGCCGATCGCGACGACGGCGAATAGGGAGGCGAGTTTGCCGGTGCGGTACCACGGCGGCTGCCGACGGGCACCGCCGAGCGTGCTGACGTCGTCGAACACGCTGGCGCGGCGTTCCGTCGTCCGATCGACCATCGGTTCAGCCTAGTGGTGCCCACCAGGGCAGGACGGCTCGAAAAGCGGCGGTTTCGCCGCGCCCAGGCGGGTATCCGCATCCGCGTGTCGCAAACCCTGGAGATAACCGTTCTTGACCCACGCACGGGCGACGTCGTCACCCGGATGCCGCTCGCCCCGCCGTCGGCGTGCGATGCCGCGGTCGAAGCCGCCCGCGCCGCGGCGCCCGGCTGGGCGCGTACCGCCCCCGCCGACCGTGCGGCAGCCGTGGCTGCCGCGGCCAAGGCCGTGTCGGTGGCCGCCGAAGAGCTGGCCGAACTCAACGAGAGGGAGACGGGCAAGCCGCACGACGACGCACTTGGCGGCGTCGAAGCAGGCGTCGGGACGCTGGTGCAGTACTCCGAGTTGGGTCCGCTGCATGGCGGGCGGGTACTGCAGGGGCAGTGGGCCGCCACCGACCTGATGGTGCCGCAACCGCGCGGTGTCGTCGCGGTGCTGACACCGTGGAACGATCCGGTGGCAGTGGCCGCGGGACTGCTGGGCGCCGCCCTCGTATCC
>JAQSXQ010000144.1 GCA_029256565.1 Mycobacterium sp. | reverse complement strand
CGATGGCCGCGCGCTGACGTTCGCCTTGATGTCGACGGGCACCATGCAGGACGTCGCCAAGCCGGCGCTCGACGCGGTGGCCACGGTGCTGCGGCTGTGCGGTTGTCGCTGAACGACCGTGCCGCCCTCTGATCCGCAGCTGATCTCGTAGCGGGCGTCAAGCTCACTGGCGCGCCAAGACGGCACGGCGGCGCCCTGGAACCGGTCGCGAGCGCACCAGATCCGGGAAGTTAGCGAACGCGTTGCGGGCAGATGAAACGATCGCCGCGTGGCCGGCCACAACGGGCTGCTGCGTCTGGATTTCACCGACATATGCGCCGCCGTGAACGTAGATTAGTGAAAACCATTGCGCCCCTGCGCGGTCTGCGCTTGGCGTGATCGCATAGACGTCGTTGCCGGCGATCGTCGTGCGTGCGACCCTGCCTTGACGCCGCAGCTTTGCCGGCGGAGTGTGAACAGCGCCACCGCACGCCTTGCAGCGCCGAAGGACGATTCCAGCGTGGCGTAACCACGTCGCCGACTCAACCGCAAGTAGGCCGCGGCTACTGTCATCTGCCAGGACATGACGGCATTGCCTGTGATCGTCACTCGCGATGCGCGTCACTAGAACGCTGAACCGCCATGGCCACTTCTACGCTGCCTACTCATCGCAGTTCGCGATCTACTCCATCCACAACGATCGTTGGACGCGACGATCACCTGCTGGTGTCATGTAGTGGTCCACGACCCAGCGATTGGAACAGCCGAGATGACACCGTCGCCCCGCCCCCGTCAGACGAGCGAGTTCGACCGCGGCATCCTGCCACTGCGGCTCGAACTCAAGCGCGTGGCCCGATCGCCAAGATTCAGGGGATCCCCCTAGGCACGGTGATGTCGCGAATCCATCTCGCGCGCAGGCGGTTGCGCGTGGCCTTGAGCGACGTGGCCCCAGCGCACCGCCCGGTACCCGGCTCGATCACCACCCCGCGAGAAGTCACGACACGAGGAGCAGCATGACCCACCACTACGCCCGCCTCACCGCCGCAGTCGCGCTGGCCACGATCACCGCCGCCGCGTGCGTCTACGAAGCCGGCATCGCCCGTGCGGACGGCGCCACCGACGGTGTGACACGGGTCGAACTCCAACGCGCCCCCGCACCCACGCCCGGTTTCGAGATCGTCCAGACCCGCGTCGAGATTCCCGTCGGCAAACGCTCGGGTCGGCACTCGCACCCGGGGCCAGAAATCGGCTACATCGTCGCGGGTGACGTCGACATCGTCTTCGATGACCGCGTCACCGAGCATCTGCACACGGGCGATCCGTTCCGCATTCCGACCGGCGTCATCCACGACGCGATCAACGTCGGCGCCGTGCCCACCATGATGCTGTCGACGTACGTGATCCCAGAGGGCCAGCCACTGGTCGAGCCTCACTAGGAGCCAGCGACTCGATCACGGGACAGGCGAATCGCCACGGCGGCTCGTCGGCGCACGTTGGTTCCGACGTGATTGGAGTGAGCGGTCTTCACAGGGTTTCCGTGGCGTGCGCGCCGCCGGACGCGGCAGAGGGGACCCGGGCGAAGCTGTCAGACAGGTACGGACCGCATGGCATCGATGCCGTCGTCGAGTGCGGCTTCCAGGTAGCTCAAGTCACCAGTGGCCAGCATGACACCGACACCCCCCTGGATGCCGGCCAAGAGGGCGGCGGCCTTGCGGTCGGCGTCCACGCGCCCATCGATCTTGCCGTTCGATTGCATGCATCGGACGCCGTCGCCTATTGCGCGATGCCATGTGCGCAAGAGTTCCGCCGTGACGGCCTGGGCACCTGGGGTGGTGCGGCCGATCTCCGACATGAGCACGGCGATGGGGCAATTCTGCCCTTGCCGACGGTAACGCTCGACGACGGCGTTGCGCCAGCGTGTCCATGCCGCCCATGACGTCAGTGCACTCAGATGGGGTTCCTGATCGTCGAGCACCCTGAGTGCCTCGCGATGGGCGACCTCCAAGAGCAGCTGGTCCTTGCCCTCTGGAAAGTAGTGGAATAGCTGACTTTTCGAGGTGCTCGTGCGCTCCATGACGTGCTCGAGCGTGGTGGTGGCCACGCCTCGTGTTCGAATTTCGAGCGCGGCGCCCTCGATGATGCGTTCTCGGGTGGCTCTTCCGCGGGCGGTCAGAGGCTGGACTTGCGGGTCCAGTTTTTTCCGCGTTGCATGTTGACTCATGAGATCAGAGGGTAGCGCGCAGTAGGTCGCACTGGGCTCGCGAAGAACGCGGGCACCCGTGGCGTTGAGCGAGCGCCGGGTCGCTTCGCCAGCATGACTGGGATGGCGGAGCGGTCTTGCCGTCGAACGGAAACGACACGGCCGAAGGTCATTCCGGCGACGCCAGCACGACTACATCACATTCGAGAGCCACCGATTGGAAAGGAAAGCCCAATGCAACTCGGCAAGTTCGGAGTATGGCAGCCGGCCTACGCAACGACACCTAACATGGCGACACGACTGGAGATGCTCGGCTATACCGCACTGTGGCTCGGCGGACCGCCCGCCGACCTCGCCGGGATCGATGATCTCCTGGGCGCCACGGAAGCCCTGATCGTGGGCACCAGCATCTACAACATCCACGGCGGTGACGCCTCCACCTTGGCGGCCGCCTACCAGCGAATCGAAACCAGGTTCCCCGACCGGCTTCTGATCGGCCTCGGCGTGGGGCATCCCGAGCAGACCCGAGGCTACGGCACGCCCATGGCGTCGATGGCGGCGTTCCTCGACGACCTCGACGTTCACGGAGTGCCCCGGGAGCGCACGGCGTTGGCGGCCCTCGGCCCGAAGATGTTGGAGGTGTCGCGCGACCGCACCGGCGGCTCAGTGCCTTACCTGGTGACCGTCGAGCACTCACGTCGAGCCAGACGAGCGCTGGGGCCATCCAAACTCCTCATTCCCGAGCAGAAGGTGGTACTCGAACCGGACGGTGCCCGCGCCCGTGCGCTGGCCCGGCCGAGGATCAAGCATCCCTACCTCGGCTTGGTGAACTACCGAAACAACCTGCGGCGCCTTGGTTTCACCGACGACGATCTCGCAGGGGACGGCAGCGACCGTCTGATAGACGCCCTCGCCGTCCACGGCGAACCCGACGAGGTCGCCGGTGGACTCCATGCTCACCTCGAAGCGGGGGCCGACCACGTACAGATTCACCTGATTGGTGAGCATTCGGCGCCACACCCGTCAATGCCCGAAGTCCTGCTTCAGGTCTACGACGACGAGGCGTTTCGTGCGTACGAGGTTCTCGCCGGAGCGCTCGGGATCTCGCCAAGCGTCAGCAGGCACCGCTGATGTCCCGCTGCACTACGCCTGCGTCGCTCACCGCGCGCGCCACCGATGATGGGCCGCCGTGCGGTCGAACGTTCCGTGAGTCGTCGTGAGCGGCGACCACGCTACCGACTCGACTAGAAGGGAAGCATTCTCGTGAACGGTTTCAGCAGACGGAGTTTCGGTCGGCTGACCGCGGCTGCGGCGGGTGGTCTTACTCTCGCGGCATGCGCGTCGTCGGTCGATGGTCCAGCGTCCGGCGGCCCGGGCTCCGAGGCCGGAGCCACCCCGCCCGCCGCGCCGCAACACACACTGGGCCCGGTGAAGCAGGTCGACGCCGGAGACCTCGACGTCGGATACGCCGAAGCGGGCCCGCCTGACGGCAAGCCCGTCATCCTGCTGCACGGCTGGCCCTACGACATCGTCAGCTACGCCGACGTCACCGCCACGCTCGCCGCACAGGGATTCCGCGTCATCGTGCCCTACCTGCGCGGATTTGGGTCGACCCGGTTCCGCTCCAACGACACCGTGCGCAACGGTCAACAGGGCGCCCTGGCACAGGACGTGATCGCTCTGATGGATGCGCTGCAAATCCCCCAAGCCATCCTCGGCGGCTACGACTGGGGCGGACGTACCGCCAACGTCGTCGCCGCACTGTGGCCGCAGCGCTGCACCGGGTTAGTCGCGGTCAGCGGCTACATCGTGGTCAATCTAGAAACCAACCTCGAGCCCCTGCCCCCGCAGTCCGAATACGGCTGGTGGTACCAGTACTACTTCGCCACCCCGCGTGGCGCACTCGGGTACCGGCGCAACACGAAAGACTTCAACCGTCTCATCTGGACGAAGGCCTCGCCGCTGTGGAACTTCGACGACACGACCTACGATCTGACCGCGACGGCGTTCGACAACCCCGACCACGCTGACATCGTCATCCACAACTACCGCTGGCGGCTTAGTCTCGCCCCTGGCGAAAGTCGTTACGAAGCCATCGAACAACGCCTCGCCGCCAAGCCCGCCATCAACGTTCCCACCATCACCATCGGCAGCGACTTCGACGGTGCCGCAAAAGACGGCAGCGCCTACCGATCGATGTACACCGGCCCCTACGAGCACCGCGTGCTCGATGGCATCGGGCACAACGTCCCCCAAGAAGCACCTCGCCAGTTCGCCTCGGCCATCGCCGACGTTCACCGCATGTAGACCACCACAACCGCAGACACCGTCCCGCACAACCAAGCCGGCAAGGAGAATTCATGCCAACCGTCCGTCTGCACATGACATCCAAGCTCAGCGCACCGCAGTTGATGGCCGTGCTCACCGACTTCTCGGCAGCCCGGCCCACCCTGTGGCCCACCATCGACGCCGATCACTTCGAAGTCCACGCCGTCGGCGACACCTGGGCCGAAGTGACCGAGGGCACGGCATCTGCATGGGAGCGCGCCCGCTACGACTGGTACCCGCAACGTCACCGCGTCACCATCACCACCCACGACTCGAAGGTGTTCGGCCCGGGCGGCGGCTGGGTCTTTCAACTCACGCCGCACGGAACCACCACCAATATCGACGTCGAACTCACCCGACGTCCCACCAGGATCACCCGACGACTCCTGGCCGCCCTGCTACCCCTGGTCGCCCCCGCCTCCTTGAGGAAGTCATTCGCCGGCCCTTTGCAGGCCCACTAGCCCGAACCCATACCAGGAGCCGTTCATGTCGATCCTGTCCCTTCCCGTGATCGCCGACACCGTGGCACGGCTGTTCGCACGCACCGTCAACCCCGCACCGAAGGCAGCCGTACGCTTCGCGGACATTCGCGGTCGTACCTCGCAGGCCACCATTCCCACCCGGTACGGCCCCGTCACGGCCACGCTCTATCACCCACCGGCCCACGTCGAATCGCCCGCGGTCTACGTCAACGTCCACGGTGGCGGGTTCGTCGTCGGACATCCCGAACAAGACGACCCATGGTGTCGATTTCTGGCCGCGAGCGCGCGCGTCGTGGTGGTCAACCCCGACTACGTTCTAGCGCCACGCTGGCGCTTCCCCGCTGCACCTCACCAGATCTACGACATCATCTGTTGGGCCGCCGATGCGGACCGAGCCTGGGACGGCAGCCGGCTATGCATCGGTGGCCAGAGCGCAGGCGGCAACCTCAGCGCCGCGGCCGCACGACTGGCACTGGAGAACCACACGCCAATCATCTCGTTGCAAGTACTGCACTATGCGCCACTGGATCTCGTCACTCCCACCAAGGACAAACCATCCGCCATTGGCGCGCGCGCTGTCATGAAACCCTGGATGGGCGAGGTGTTCGACTCCGCCTACATACCCGATCGGCGACAACGTTGCCACCGCCTGGCGTCACCGGCCTGGGGCACCAACGCCGACCACATCGATGGCATCGCCCCGGCCGTGGTTGTGACCGCCGAGCACGACCGGCTACGAGACGAAGCGCGCCGCTACGCCGAGAAGCTCGACACCGCAGGTTCCTTGGTCGAGTACCTCGAGGTGGCGGGG
>JAQSXQ010000143.1 GCA_029256565.1 Mycobacterium sp. | reverse complement strand
GTCAGCAGGAAGTGGCCGCGCAGGTGTACGGCGATGACGGCGTCCCAGTCCTCGTCGGACATGTTGAACAACATCCGGTCCCGCGTGATGCCCGCGTTGTTGACCACGATCGCCAGCCCACCGAGTCCGTCGGCGGTGCTGACCAACTCGTCGGCGGTGGCGCGCTCGCTGATGTCGCCTGCGACGGCCACGCCCTTGGACCCCACGGACGAAATCTCGTCCAGCACGTCGGACTTGTCCAGTGCCGGTGCGATGTCGTTGACCACCACCGTGGCGCCCTGGCGGGCCAGCCCGATCGCCTCCGCCCTACCGAGCCCTGCGGCCGCGCCGGTCACCACGGCGACCAAGCCGGACAGGTCGGAACCGGTCGAGTTCTGAGTGCCGTCGTTCGTCACTTTATGAATACCTCTAGTCTCTGCGGGTCAGCGCGGCGCGGGGGCATTCCGCGATGGATTGCTCGGCCAGGCCCTCTTGGTCGGCCGGCACCGGATCGACCTTGACGACGGCGTAGTCCTCGTCGTCCAGATCGAACAGGTCGGGCGCAATACCCAAGCACACCGCGTTTCCCTCGCAGCGATCCCGGTCCACTTCCACGTGCATGACAACCTCCTCGCAGCCAGGGTGCGGATGACCCGCCGGTCGTAACGGGTCACGATATCTTCCCGTTCGAACGATGGCAGTAAAGCATGACCTGGATTCCAAGACTAGAACGTGTTACAACCGGGGGTGATCGACAGGGCTTTTCGGCCCTGCTGAAACGGCCAGAACAGTGGAGGAAGACGCGATGCGCATCGGCTACAGCCCCGAGCAGGAGGACTTGCGCCGCGAGCTGCGCTCGTACTTCGCCAAGCTCATGACTCCCGAGCGCGCCGAGGCGCTCACGTCCAGCGACGGAGAGATGGGCCGCGGCAACGTCTACCGCGAGACCGTCGAGCAGATGGGCAAGGACGGCTGGCTGACCCTGTCCTGGCCCAAGGAGTACGGCGGCCAGGCACGCCCACCGATGGATGGCCTGATCTTCAACGACGAGGCATCGATCGCCAACGTGCCGGTGCCGTTCCTGACCATCAACTCGGTCGCGCCGACGATCATGCACTTCGGCACCGAGGAGCAGAAGAACTTCTTCCTGCCCAAGATCGCGGCGGGCAAGCTGCACTTCGCCATCGGCTACTCCGAGCCGGGCGCCGGCACCGACCTCGCAGCGCTGCGCACCACCGCGGTGCGCGACGGTGACGACTACGTGATCAACGGCCAGAAGATGTGGACCAGCCTGATCGCCTACGCCGACTACGTGTGGTTGGCCGTGCGCACGAACCAAGAGGCCAAGAAGCACCGCGGCATCTCGATGCTGATCGTGCCGACCACGGCCGAGGGCTTCTCCTGGACGCCCGTGCACACCATGAGCGGCGTCGACACCAGCGCCACGTACTACCAAGACGTCCGCGTGCCGACGTCCAGCCTGGTCGGTGAGGAGAACGCCGGCTGGAAGCTCGTAACGAACCAGCTCAACCACGAGCGCGTCGCACTGGTGTCCGCGCAGCCGATCTACGTGGCGCTCGACGCGGTTCGCGAATGGGCGCAGAACACCAAGGACATGCACGGCAAGCGGCTCATCGACTCGGAGTGGGTGCAGCTCAACCTCGCTCGCGTCCACGCCAAGGCCGAGGTGCTCAAACTCATCAACTGGGAACTGGCGTCGACCACCGACGCATCGCCCTCACCCGCCGATGCCTCGGCAGCCAAGGTGTACGGCACCGAGCTCGCCACCGAGGCCTACCGCCTCCTGATGGAGGTGCTCGGCACGGCTGCCACGTTGCGCACCGACTCCCCCGGCGCGCTGCTGCGCGGCCGCATCGAACGCATGCACCGCTCGTGCCTGATCCTCACCTTCGGCGGCGGCACCAACGAGATTCAGCGCGACATCATCGGCATGGTGGCCCTCGGGCTGCCCCGGGTCAACCGCTAAAGCGAAGACGGAGACTACTGACATGGACTTCTCACCTACTGAGGCCTCGACCGACCTGGGCGGGCTGGTGCGGACCATCACCGACTCGGTGTGCACGCCCGAGCACCAGAGGCAGCTCGACGGACTCGACCAGCGGTTCGACCGCGACCTGTGGACCAAGCTCATCGACGCCGACGTCCTGTCCACCACCGCACCGGAGTCGCTGGGCGGCGGTGGTTTCGGCGTCGTCGAGGAGGTCGCGGTGCTGACGGCACTGGGCCGCCAGATGGCCGCGGTGCCGTACCTGGAGTCCGTCGTCCTGGGCGCAGGAGCGTTGGCGCGCTTCGGATCCGCCGAACTGCAGGCGCAGTGGGCGACGCCGGCGATCAAGGGCGAGAAGATCCTCACCGTCGCACTGGACGCCGAGATGGGCCAGGGACCCGTTCGCGCCACGACCGCCGACGGCGGCTACCGGCTGACCGGCACCCGCGCACTCGTACCGTTCGGCCCGGTCGCCGACGCGTTCCTGGTGCCCGCCGAGACGGATGAGGGCACCAAGGTCTTCCTCGTCGCCGCGAGCGACGCCGGGGTGACGGCCGACTCGCTGGCCACCACCGGGCACGGCAGCATCGGACACCTCGACCTGCAGGACGTCGAGGTCTCCGCCGACCGCGCCGTCGGAACCGGCGAAACCGCCGCGTGGCTGACGACCCGAGGCACGCTCGGCCGCAGCGCCTTTCAGCTCGGTGTACTCGAGCGCGCACTCGAACTCACCGCGATCTACGCCCGCGAGCGCGAACAGTTCGACCGCCCGATCGGTAGCTTCCAGGCCGTGTCGGCACGGTTGGCCGACGGCTACATCGACATCAAGGCGCTGCGCCTGACGGTGACGCAGGCGGCATGGCGTCTGTCCGAGGACCTGCCGTCCGATCTCGAGGTCGGCACCGCCGCCTTCTGGGCGGCCGAGGCGGGACATCGCGTCGCCCACACCGCCGTTCACGTCCACGGTGGGGTCGGCATCGACACCGACCATCCCATCCACCGCTACTTCCTGGCGGCCAAGCAGACCGAGTTCGGCGTCGGCGGGGCCACCGGGGCGTTGTTGCGCATCGGCCGCGAGCTGGCCGAGACGCCTGCCTGAGGCCGACGAGCGCTTGCGCGAGGAGCATCTGGTTAGCGTGCCCGGCAACCCCACCGTCACCGAGCTGCTGAGACCGCTCGCCGACGTCACCGATCGCGGAGTCCACGACGGTGACGACTTCACCAGTTGGCGCGACCACCTCATGGCGGCGGCGCGCCTGGCATCGGCGCTGCGCGCGCGACTCGATCCCGAAAAGCCGCCACACGTCGGCGTGCTGCTCGGGAACACGCCGTTCTTCTCCACGGTGCTCGTCGCCGCGGGACTGTCCGGGATCGTTGCGGTGGGTCTGAACCCGACCCGTCGCGGTGCGGCGTTGGCGCGCGACGTCGCACACGCCGACTGTCAGCTGGTGCTCACCGACGGCGCCGACGCGCTGGACGGCAGCACACCCGGCGTGGACGTCATCGACGTCGAATCATCGGAATGGGCAGCCGAACTCGCCGCGCACGACGATGCGCCGGTGACCTTCGCCGACCTGCATTCCGATGACCTGTACATGCTGATCTTCACCTCGGGCACCAGCGGTGAGCCGAAGGCGGTGCGCGTCACCCACGACAAGGTGGCGTTCCCAGGGAGGATGCTTGCCGAACGCTTCGGCCTCGGCGCCGACGACGTGTTCTACCTGTCGATGCCGCTGTTCCACTCCAACGCCGTGATGGCCGGCTGGGCCGTGGCCGTCGCCGCGGGCGGCTCGATCGCGCTGCGACGCAAGTTCTCCGCGTCTCAGTTCATCCCGGACGTCCGACGGTACGGGGCGACGTACGCCAACTACGTCGGCAAGCCGCTGTCCTACGTGCTGGCCACCCCCGAGCAGCCCGACGACGCGGACAACCCGTTGCGCTTCCTCTACGGCAACGAGGGTGCGCCACGCGACGTCGTTCGGTTCGCCAAGCGCTTCGGCGTCATCGTCGTCGACGGGTTCGGGTCCACCGAGGGTGGCGTCGCGATCGCGCGGACGCCTGATACGCCCGACGGGTCGCTCGGTCCGCTGACCGACGAGGTCGACATCGTCGACGTCGACACCGGTGACCCCTGCCCACCGGGCAAGGTGGGCGAGCTGATCAATCCGACCGGACCCGGATGGTTCCGTGGCTACTACCGCGACGAGGGCGCCGAGGCGCAGCGGATGGCGGGCGGCGTCTATCACAGCGGCGACCTCGCCTACCGCGACGAGCACGGCTATGCCTATTTCGCAGGTCGGCTCGGGGACTGGATGCGGGTCGACGGCGAGAACCTGGGCACCGCGCCGATCGAGCGAGTCCTGTTGCGTCACCCCGACGTCGTCGAAACGGCCGTCTATCCCATACCCGACCCCGCCGTCGGCGATCAGGTGATGGCCGCCATGGTGCTGGTCGATGGCGCCGAGTTCGACGCGGAGGCCTTCACGGCGTTCCTGGCCGAGCAGTCGGATCTCGGGCCGAAGCAGTGGCCGAAGTTCGTGCGCGTCAGCACTGCTCTGCCGCGCACCGCGACGTTCAAGGTGCTCAAACGGGTGCTGTCCGCCGAGGGCACCGAGTGCCCCGACCCGGTGCACCCAATTCGTCGCTAGCCTGGCCATCGTGGGATACCGCGAGATGCCCGCGCCCGCTGCCCTGCACGGCCTCGTCGAGACCGCGTGGGTCGCCGGCGGCGAAGGTGGAGGGGTTCGGGTACTGCCCGACGGGTGCATGGACCTCATTCGAATGGGCGGCCGCGTGGTGGTCGCCGGGCCGGACACCACGGCACTCGACGCCACCCTGGACCGGGAGCCCGTCGCAGGGCTGCGCTTTCGACCCGGCGCTCTCCCCCGGCTTCTCGGCGTGCCCGCCGTCGAGCTGCGAGACCGTCGTGTGCCGCTCGCAGAAGTGTGTTCCGCGCCATCCCATCTCCGGCTCTGGGACTTGGCAGGTGAATTGGCGGCGCGGCCCGCTCGAGGTCAGACCGCGCCGTGGCCGCTGCACACGGTTCATCACGTGACGACGCGACTGGCGGCGGGCGCCACGGTGGGCGCCGTCGCCGACGAAGTCGGCTGGTCGAGCAGGACGCTGCACCGCCAAAGCGTCGCGGTGTACGGCTACGGCCCAGCGACTTTGAGGCGGATCCTGCGGTTCCGGCGTGCGGTGGCACTGCTCCGCGATGGGGTGGCGCCCGTCGCCGTCGCAGCAGCGGCCGGCTACGCCGATCAACCGCACCTGCACCGTGAGTGCCGTGAGTTCTCCGGGCTGAGTGTGGCGTGCTTGGTCTACGGCAACGGCGCGAACAGATCGACCGACGTGCCGTCGGGATCCTCCACCGTCGCGTAGCGCTGGCCCCATGGCGCGTCGAACGGCTCGAGCGGTCCGGGATATCCGGCACGCGTGAGCCTTTCGTACATCGCGTCGACGGCGTCCGGCCCGGTGAAACCGAATGCAATCGTCACCCGGCCCGGTCCCGACGGTGGCGTCCATCCAGGATGCATCCCGGCGATGACGTCCTCGGTGTCGAAGGCAAGCCGGTTTCCGCCCGGCAGCGTCACTTCGACGTGCGGCCCGTCCGGGTCGGGCACGGTGAGCCCGAGCAGCCGGTAGAACTCGAGGGAACGGTCGAGGTCGACGGCGACGATCTCGACGACCGTCGACTGTGGGGTGATGTCCATGGCTGCGACGCTAGGCCGGCCGTGCCGCCGCGTCTTGAACGAATCGGACGGGCCCGGTCAGTTCTCCCGGATGCCGTCCAGCCGCTTCGAGGCTTCCTCGAAGCCGCTGACCAACTCGCCGATGATGTCGGCGACGGGCCGAATCTC
>JAQSXQ010000142.1 GCA_029256565.1 Mycobacterium sp. | reverse complement strand
CTCCGCCGAACCGGAGCGTAGCGTCGCCGATCGGCCGCCGGAACGACGTGACTCTCCAGTTCGGCGAAACTCAGGCGACTACTCGTTGTCCCCACCGGTCGAGGCGGCGTCGGCCGCGAAGGACTGGTCGTGCGACGACGGCCACGCCCAGTCGCGCACCTCGGGGATGTCCTCGCCGTGCGCGCGGGTGTACTGGCGTGCGGCCAGGCGCTTGTCGACCATCTGCTGGCGCAGCGTGGCGTAGCGCGAACCCAGCGACGGGACGCGGTCGATGACGTCCATCACCAGGTGGTAGCGGTCGAGGTCGTTGAGCATCACCATGTCGAACGGCGTCGTGGTGGTGCCCTCCTCCTTGTAGCCGCGGACGTGGATGTTCTCGTTGACGGCGCGGCGGTAGGTCAGGCGGTGAATCAGCCACGGGTAGCCGTGATAGGCGAAGATCACCGGCCGGTCGCGCGTGAAGATCATGTCGAACTCGCGGTTGGTCAGGCCGTGCGGATGTTCCTTCTCGTCCTGCAGCCGCATCAGGTCCACGACGTTGACGAAGCGGATCTTCAACTCCGGCAGATACTTTCGCAGGATGTCGACGGCGGCCAGGCCTTCGAGGGTGGGGATGTCACCGCACGTGGCGACCACGACGTCCGGGTTCTCGCCGGACTCCTCGGTGCCTGCCCACTCCCAGATGCCGAGCCCTCGCGTGCAGTGCGCGACGGCCTCGTCCATCGTGAGGAAGTTGGGGCTTGGCTGCTTGCCTGCCACCACGACGTTGACGTACTGGCGTGAGCGCAGGCAGTGGTCGTAGGTGGACAGCAGGGTGTTGGCGTCCGGTGGCAGGTAGACCCGCACCACCTCGGCCTTCTTGTTGATGACGTGGTCGATGAAGCCGGGGTCCTGGTGGCTGAACCCGTTGTGGTCCTGACGCCAAACGTGGCTGGAGAGCAGGTAGTTCAGGCTCGCGATTGGGCGACGCCAGGGAATCTCGTTGGTCACCTTGAGCCACTTGGCGTGCTGGTTCATCATCGAGTCGACGATGTGGATGAACGCCTCGTAGCAGTTGAACAGGCCGTGCCTGCCGGTCAGCAGGTAGCCCTCGAGCCAGCCCTGGCACTGATGCTCGGACAGCATCTCCATGACGCGTCCGGCGCGGGCCAGGTGCTCGTCGACCTCGGGGCTCTCGTATTCGGCGTTCCACTGCTTGTCGGTCGCCTCGTACACCGATTGCAGGCGATTCGACGCGGTCTCGTCGGGGCCGAAGATGCGGAAGTTGTCCGGATTCAGCCGGATCACCTCGGTGAGCCAGTTGCCGAGTATCCGGGTGGATTCGGCGATGGTGGCGCCCGGTGCGGGCACGTCGACGGCGAAGTCGCGGAAGTCGGGCAGCCGCAGATCCCGCAGCAGCAGTCCGCCGTTGGCATGCGTGGTCGCGCTCATGCGCAGCCCGCCGGGCGGGGCGAGTTCGGCGACCATCGGGTCGAGTTTGCCGTCGGCGTCGAACAATTCGTCGGCGCGGTAGGACCCCAGCCAGTCGTCGAGCACCTTCAGGTGCTCGGGGGTGTCGCGAGCGCTGCTCAGCGGCACCTGGTGGGCGCGCCACGAGCCGGTGCTCTTCTTCCCGTCGATGTACGCGGGCCCGGTCCAACCCTTGGGGGTGCGGAAGACGATCATCGGCCAGCGCGGCATGCGGTCGTCGTCCTCGGGCCACGCCTTGATCTCCGCGATCTGGTCGAGCACGGTGTCGAGCAGCTGGGCGAACTCGCGGTGCGCGGTCGCGTGCTCGGTCTCCTCGGTGGCGGTGAAGAAGTGCGGCTCGTAGCCGTAGCCGATCATCAGGCTGCGCAGGTCGTCCTCCGGAATGCGCGCCAGCACAGTCGGATTGGCGATCTTGTAGCCGTTGAGGTGCAGGATCGGCAGGACGACGCCGTCGTTGACGCGGTGGGTGAACTTGTTGGAGTGCCAGCTGGTGGCCAGCGGACCGGTCTCGGCCTCGCCGTCACCCACCACGGCCGCGACGAGCAGGTCGGGGTTGTCGAAGGCGGCGCCGTAGGCGTGGGAGAGCGCGTAGCCGAGTTCGCCGCCCTCGTGAATCGAGCCGGGCGTCTCGGGTGCGACGTGCGAAGGGATGCCGCCGGGGAACGAGAACTGCCGGAACAGGCGCCGCATGCCCTCCTCGTCGGGGGTGACGTCGGAGTACACCTCGGAGTAGGTGCCGTCGAGGTAGGCGTTGGCGACCAGTCCCGGGCCGCCGTGGCCGGGGCCGGTGACGTACATCGTGGGCTGCTCGCGCTCGCGGATCGCGCGGTTGAGGTGGGCGTAGATGAAGTTGAGCCCGGGCGTGGTGCCCCAGTGCCCGAGCAGACGGGGTTTGACGTCGTCGCGCGACAGCGGCGTGCGCAGCAGCGGATTGCTCAGCAGGTAGATCTGCCCGACGGACAGGTAGTTGGCGGCGCGCCACCAGCCGTCCACCTGGGCCAGGGTGTCGTCGCTCAACGGTGCCGTGTCGATCGTGCGCCAGGCCGTCGGTTCACGCTCGGTGTCCGTGATCACTACCACCAGTGCTCCTCCTGCTCGGGTTCTGAAGTCCATGTAACCCGCATCTGCGACTTCATGCAGACGCCGTATCCAGGTGTTCACCAGGGCGTTGATTGCATTCGGCAGGACTTGGGTAGTGAAGAGGTGCGCTGCCAGCGCCTATTCGCTACGAGGGAATGGCTCGAGGACAGGCAACGTTGCGTTGTAACGCAAACGGACCAGTGGACGATTTCCTTTGCAGTGTGATGGACTGATCTCACTGAATTGGCGCGCGAGCTGCAAATTCGAAGTTCGAACAGATACACCAGGGTTGGGAAGGTAATGAGAATGCGTATTGCAACCAAGGCTTTGATTGCATCGGGCGGCGTGGCCGCTGCGCTGTTGGGCACGGCCGGGATGGCCTCCGCGGCCCCCGACACCGAGGCCATCGTGAACACCACGTGCACGTACCCGCAGATCATCGCGGCCGTCAATGCACAGGATCCCGCCGTCGCGCAGGAGATCACCAGCGACCGGCAGGCCGTCGGCGTCCTGCAGGGCTTCGTTGCGGCGAACCCCCAGCAGCGTCGTGGGCTCATCGCTCAGGCGCAGATGTTCCCGCAGCTCACCCAGTACACCGGGTTGATCAACAACGTCGCGGGCACCTGCAACAACTTCTGACATAGCACGACGCGGTGAAGACCGGCCGGGATCTCCCGGCCGGTCTTTCCGTCGTCAGGGGCCCGTGTCGTTCGACAGGCCGGCGAGCTTCTCGTTGCACGCGGCGAGCGTCGCCGCGATCGCGTCCACGGCCTTGGCGCGTGTCTCCGCATCGGTCGGCAGGTCGGCGAACATCCCGCGCAGGATGTTCAGCCGGGCCGACTCCAGCCATGCCGCCAGGTCGGCGTCGCGCAGCCAACGCGCTTGTGCGTCGTTGTCGGACATGGTTATCCGCAGCCAGTCCGCGGGTGTGTCCGGGTGGGGTACCGGCACGCACAGCGCGTTGCGTTCGTCGTCGGTGTCGTAGTTCGCCTCGACGCGTGCGATGAGCGCCGAACTGAAGACCTGTTGGCAACCGCGCACGCTCTGCAGCGTGATCTTCTCGTCGGAGAACACCGGCACCGACGGCGGCCGCGACAGGCCCGACGCCGTGCAGTCGACGTAGAGGCTGCCGGGGTCGGCGGGCATCGTGCCGTCGCGCAGGATCAGCCGCTCCGGTTCGATCCGCTCGACGTGGCCGAGCCGCACCACGTCGCCGATGCGGCGCAGCTGCTCCAGCTCGCGCTCGGACACGATGGCGCAGTGGTACATGGTGGGCTCGACCGCCGTGTCGATCCGCATCAGGCTGCCGTTGGCCTCCAGGCGTTCGAACAGGTCGTCGATCGAGGTCGCTTCGAAGGACGCCTGCATGCGGCCGACGATCGCGGCCCGGACCTCGTCGAGGAACCGCGGCGCAGGCTGCACCGTCGCGCGGTTCATCAGCCAGGAGTCGCGCGGCATGATCCACCGCACCCGCTCGGGTGGAATTCCGTTGCGCAGCAACCACAGGCACGCGTCCATCCCCGTCTTGCCCGCGCCGACGATCGTGAAGTGGTCGTAGTGCGTCGCCCGCCCGGGCAGGTCGTTGGGTGTGACGACCTCGACGTCGGGGGCCGACGTGTACGGCGGGGGACGCATGGACGGGACCGTGGTCTTCAGATAGGTGGCGTCGACGAGGCGGCGTCGCACGTCGACGGTGTGCTCGGCGCCGTCGAGCGTGCGCAGCCGGTGGTCGCCGAGGTAGCGCGTCATCGGCAGGTAGGTCAGCCGCCCCGTGGGCTCGAGGTGGTGGCGCATCACCTGGTCGTAGTAGGCGCACACCTCGCTGCCGCTGGCGAGTTCGTAGAACCCCTCGTTCCATCCGCCCGAGTCGACGACGTCGTCGCCGAACGGGCGGGAGTTCACGCCGTAGTAGGCCGACGGCTGGTGCAGCCGGACGAACGGGTAGGTCGAGAGCCAGTGGCCGCCGGGCTGGTGGCCCTCGTCGACGAGGACGACCGTGGCCTGCGTGTCGGCGGTGTCGGTGAGCAGCGTGTCGACGAACGCCATCCCCATGGCGCCTGCGCCTACGACCAGGTAGTCGGCTTCGATGATGCTCACCGTCGCCGACGTTACGCCGGAGTCCGGCGGCAGGTGGTGGGGTTTCGCGAGTTCGCCCGTGCTTCCGTCGGAACAACCGGCGCGCCATCGGACTTGCACCTTCGACGGGCTCGTCACGCCCGCCAGTTCGACGCCACGAAAGGCATCTCGATGTCCAACCCCAAGGAACCGGCAGCCAGCTCGGAAGGCGTCCTCGTCATCGGGGCCGGTGAACTCGGTACCTGCGTGCTCGACGCGCTGTCCCGGCGGGCGGACCGTGACGCGGACCTGCGCTCACTCACGCTGATGGTTCGCCGCTCCACTTCGGATCACGCGAAGCGGCGGGCCGCCGACCTGGCCGCCGCCGGCATCGCGCTCGTCGAACTCGACGTTGCGCAGGCATCGGTCGCCGAGCTGGCCGCGGTAATGGGCCGCCACCACACCGTCATCAGTTGCATCGGCATGACCGCAGGGCCGGGTACTCAGGTGAAGCTGGCACGAGCCGCTCTCGCCGGTGGGGTACCGCGCTACTTCCCCTGGCAGTTCGGCATGGACTACGACGTCATAGGTCGCAACAGTCCCCAGGATCTGTTCGACGAACAACTCGACGTCCGTGACCTGTTGCGCGGTCAGGATGCGACGCAGTGGGTCATCGTGTCGACGGGACTGTTCACCAGCTTCCTGTTCGAGCCCAGCTTCGGCGTCGTCGACCTCAGCACGAACACCGTCAACGCGCTCGGCAGCTGGGACAACCGAGTCACCGTCACGACCCCCGAGGACATCGGTGCGCTGACGGCCGAGATCGTCCACGCCCGGCCCCGGATCGCCAATCAGGTGGTCTACGTCGCGGGTGACACGATCGACTTCCGGGAGCTGGCGGACATCGTCGACGAGGTGCGCCCAGAGCCGGTCGTGCGTACCGAATGGTCGCTGCCCCACCTGCTCGACGAACTCGAGCGGCATCCGACCGACCCGATGGCCAAGTACCACGCGATGTTCGCTCAGGGCAGGGGCGTGGCATGGCCGAAGGAACAGTCGTTCAACGGCACGCACGGGATCGCGACCACGACTGCCGCCGAGTGGGCGCACGCCCACCTCGCCGACTGACGCCGCGAACTAACCGCGGATGACGGTGTCGCCGAACTCCGTGATCGTCTCGGGCGGCGCGAAGTCGGCGAACCACACGTAGAAGGCGCACGCCCACCTCGCCGACTGACGCCGCGAACTAACCGCGGATGACGGTCTCGCCGAACTCCGTGATCGTCTCGGGTGGCGCGAAGTCGGCGAACCACACGTAGAAGCGTCGAGCGCCCTGATCTTCGAGCCTGCGGAAGTGCGCGCTGAGCGCGTCGGCATCGCCGCAGACCAGGCCGGGTCCGAGGTGGCCGAACCGGCGGTGCGCCTTCTCGGTGGTGGCTGCCGGGTCGTCGCCGCTGCGGACGAACCCGGTCATCTGCTGCACGGTCGCCTTGGCCGAGCCGATCTTCGGCAGGAACTCGGGCAGCCGGTCGACGTAGGTGGCGGGCAGGTTCCACCAGTCGGCGTGTTCGCGGACCAGTCCGAGCATCCGCGGCCCGATGCCGCCGAGCACGATCGGGATGGGACGGCTGGGCGTGGGGATCTGGGCGCGTTCGTCGTCGGCGTCCCAGTACTGACGCAGGGCGCGCAGCGTGTCGCCGAGGGCGTCGACGCGTTCGCGTGGCGACGCGGTGCTGAGATCGAACTTCGCCAGTTCGTCGGGCATGGAACCGGAGCCCAGGCCGAGTTCGAAGCGCCCGCCGGAGGCCTCGGCCAGCGTGACGGTCTGCTTGGCCAGGACGGCGGGATGCCGGAACGCGTCGCACAGCACGAGGTGGCCAATCTTCAGCCGTTCGGTGTGCGCGGCCACCCACGTCGCGACGGTCATGGCCTCCCAGATGGGACTGGTCGGCGCCATCGGCGTCTCGAGGTGATCGAGGAACGCGATGCCGTCGAACCCCGCCGTCTCCGCGGTGCGGGCCTTCTGCACCAGATCGTCGAGGCCCTGCCTGCTCTGCGGGACGTAGAGGAAC
>JAQSXQ010000141.1 GCA_029256565.1 Mycobacterium sp. | reverse complement strand
GTCATTGTGCTGACTCCTTGGTGGGGGAAGTGGTGGCGAGCCGAAGCCCGTAGGTCAGTGGCCCATGCCCATGCCGCCATCGACGGGGATGACGGCTCCGGCGATGTAACTGGCGTCCTCCGACGCCAGGAAGCTCACGGCGCCTGCGACCTCGTCGGCCGTCCCGACCCGCTTGGCGGGGATGTACTCCAGGGCACCTTCCTGGATCCGCTCGTCGAGTGAGCGGGTCATCTCGGTGTCGATGTAGCCCGGGGCCACGACGTTGGCGGTGACGCCTGCCTTGGACAGCTCGCGGGAGATGGACCGGGCCATGCCGATCAGACCCGCCTTGGCGGCCGCGTAGTTCGCCTGGTTGCCGATGCCCCACATGCCGGAGACCGAGCCGATGAAGATGATCCGGCCGAACCGCTTGCGCTGCATGCTGCGCGAGGCTCGCTGTGCCACCCGGAACGCGCCGGTGAGGTTGGCATTGATGACGTTCTCGAAGCGCTCCTCGGTCATCCGGATGAGGAACGCGTCCTGGGAGATACCGGCGTTGGAGACCAGCACCTCGACGGCACCCTGATGCTCCTCGACCTCGGTGAAGGCGCGATCGACGGCAGCGCTGTCGGTCACGTCGCACTCGACGCCGAACAGGCCGTCGGGCGCTCCGGAGCCACGGTGGGTGACGGCCACCTTGTGTCCGTCGGCGGCCAGGCGCTGGGCGATGGCGAGACCGATGCCTCGGTTGCCACCGGTGACGAGGACTGAGCGCGATACGAAGTCCGGCATGCTCGCCAACCTATCGCCTCGGTTGGGCGTGATCGAAATCGGATCCGCGGTGCGGCAGGGGCACGACGGGCGGCTCAGCCCGGCAGCCGGCGGTTCAACAGGAGCGCGCCGAGTGCGGCGAACGCCAGGAGGAACGCACCAAGCCGGAGCCAACCGACGCTCGCGTCACCCTTGATCGTCTCGTATCCGATCTGCTCCTGCAGGGTCGTGAACACGTCCTTGAGCTGCTGCAGGCTGGACGCGGTGTACGCGCTGCCCCCGGAGAGGTCGGCGATCTTCTTCAGCATCTCGTCGTCGACGGGCACCGGCTGGCGCTGCCCGTTGATCTCGACGAAGCCGTACGGAGTGCCGAACGACACGGTCGAGACCGGCACGCCCTGGTCCTTGGCCGTACGGGCCGCGGTGTAGGCGCCCTTCGGGTTGTCCGGATTAGACGGCACCGTCTCCTTGCCGTCCGACATCAGCACCACGCGCGCAGGTGGCGCGTCCTCGCCCCCGCCGATGACCGCACCGACGGTGGCGATCGCCTGCAGGGCGGTGAAGATGCCCTCGCCGGTCGCGGTGCGGTCGGCCAGCTGCAGCTTGTCGATGGCCGCCTTCGACGCCTCGCGGTTGGTCGTCGGAGCCACCAGCACGGTCGCCGTGCCCGCGTAGGCGATGAGACCGAGGTTGATACCCGGGGTCAGCTGGTCGGCGAACTGCTTCGCGGCTTCCTGTGCGGCCACCAGACGGTTCGGTGCGACGTCGGTGGCGCGCATCGACTGCGACACGTCGATCACCAACATCACCACCGCGCGATTGCGCGGTATGCGAACGTCGTTGGTCGGCGCGGCCATCGCGACGGTGAACAGCACCATCGACAGGACGAGGAGGATCGCGGGCAGGTGCTTCCAGCGCGTGCTCCGCTTCGGCGCGATGCTCTCGAGCAGCTCCATGTTCGCGAAGCGCAGCATGCGCTTCTGCCGGGCCAGCTGCGCCACGACGTACAGCCCCGCCACGGCGGCGACCACGATCAGGAACAGCAGGTACCACGGGTGTTCGAAGCCGGATAGGCTCATCGGTCCGAGCAGGGGTAATGTCATGTGTCGCTTGCCATTTCAGCCTGAATCACTCGCTATCGAAGAGCCAGACGGCGGTTCGCCACGAACCTCACCACGCACCGCACCGGCGCAGCGTCCGGGCCACCTCGGCGCGGTGTGCTCCTGCCGCCTTCGCGAAGTCCTCGCGCAGCTGAGCGTCGATCGTGAACTCGCGCGTCACACCGGATTCGGTGTCTTGGAGGATCACCTCGCCGACGTCGGGCAGTTCCACGTCACGGGGGTCGAGCACCTCGATGCCCAGCACCTCGTGCCGACCGGCGATGGCGCGCAACGGCTTCATCCACGTGATCGGCCCGAGGAAGTCGCTGATGACCACGGCCATGCCGCGGCGCCGCTCCGGCCTGCGCAGTGCATCGATGGCCGCCGCGAGGTCACCGCGCACGCCCACCGGCGCCTTGGGCATCGTCGCGATGGTCCGCAGGATCTCCTGCTCGTGCAACCGGCCGGACAGCGCGGGCACCCGCTTGGTGGCATCGCCGTTGGTGATCACGGCACCCAGCCGGTTCCCGCCGCCACTGTTGAGGAATGCCACGGCCGCCGCCGCGGCCACTGCGAGGTCGCGCTTCTCGCAGCCCGCGGTGCCGAAGTCGAGGCTCGCCGAAACGTCGACGACCAACCACGTCTCGAGTTCGCGGTCGGCGATCATCTGCCGCACGTGCGGGGTCGTGGTGCGCGCCGTCACCGACCAGTCCATGCGACGGACGTCGTCGCCGGGCTGATAGACCCGGGACTCCCCCGGCTCCGAGCCCGGGCCCGGGATCAATCCCTGATAGTCGCCGTGCAGCACGCCGTCGAGCTTGCGGCGCACCGTCAGTTCGAGCTTGCGCAGCGCTGCCGAGAGTTCGGGGTCACGGATCTGACCCCGTTGCAGTGACGGCAGATCGACTGCCCGGCCCTCGGACCGGGTCACCGACCGCTTGCCGCCGCTGCCGCGGTGGGCACCGCGGGCGCCACCGAATGGCCTTGCTGCGGAATGGCATTGACCTGGGGCAGCGCGACCGTCTGCAGGATGCGGTTGACCACGGTCTCCGCGGACACCTCGTCGGCGAGCGCATCGTAGGTCAGCACCAGGCGATGACGCAGCACGTCCGGGATGATCTCCACGACGTCGTTCGGGATGACGTAGTCACGTCCGCGGATCAGGGCCAGCGCGCGCGACGCGGCGATGATGCCGAGCGACGCGCGGGGCGATGCACCGTAGGCGATCCAGGCCTTGGCGTCGGGCATGCCGAAGCGCTCGGGTTCACGCGTTGCGGTGACGATGCGCACCACGTAGTCGACCAGTGCGTGGTGGACGAAGACGCCGGAGGCCACGCCCTGCAGGCGCAGCAGGTCGTCGGGGTTGAGGATCTGCTTCGGAGTGGGCGGGGTGACGCCCATCCGGTAGATGATCTCGCGCTCTTCCTCGGGCGTCGGGTAGTCGATGTTGAGCTTGAACAGGAAGCGGTCGCGCTGCGCCTCGGGGAGCGCGTAGACGCCCTCCTGCTCGATCGGGTTCTGCGTGGCCATCACCAGGAACGGGTTGGGCAGCGGGAACGTCTTGCCGCCGATCGACACCTTGCGCTCGGCCATGACCTCGAGCAGCGCCGACTGCACCTTGGCGGGCGCGCGGTTGATCTCGTCGGCGAGCAGGAAGTTCACCATGACCGGACCGATCTCGGTGTCGAACTCCTCCTTGCCCACGCGGTAGATCCGGGTGCCGACGATGTCGGTGGGCACCAGGTCGGGCGTGAACTGGATGCGGGCGAACGTTCCACCGACCACCTTGGCGAAGGTCTCGACGGCGAGGGTCTTGGCGACACCGGGGACGCCCTCGAGCAGGACGTGCCCCTTGGCGAGCAGCCCGACGAGCATGCGCTCGAGGAGTTGGTCCTGGCCGACGATGATGCGCTTCACCTCGAAGATCGCGCGCTCCAGCGTGTGCACCTCCGACTGGAGACCTGCGCTGGCAGGCGGCGGCGTCTGCTGGGGACCGCCGGCGTAGCCCTGCGCCGGGCCGGGACCGGGAAAGCCTCCGGCGCCCTGCTGCGGCCCACTCGGTGACGTCATCAAGCACCCTCCACATCGCTCGCGTCAGACCTACCGGCCCGACTCGCCCAGCCAGACGGCGGGCGCTAGTCCCCAACTATTCCAGGCAGTTCGAGATCCGTCGACGTTGCCCGGTTCGGGCGAGTGTCGCGACCCGCGTGGTTCAGGACTCGATGATGCGCGCCAGGTACGGCTGCAGACCCGCTGTGCGCAGGGGGCTGACCGTCACCTTCTCGGCGCTTCCCGACGCCTCGAGCATCTGGCCGCCGCCGAGGTAGATGGCGACGTGCTGGCTGCCGCCGGGGCCCCAGAACAGCAAGTCGCCGCGCTTGGCTTGGGACTGCGGCACCTTGCGCCCGGCGTTGTACTGGTCGCCGGAGTACTTGGGAATTTGCACGCCGACGCCTGCGAAGGCGAAGCGGGTGAAGCCCGAGCAGTCGTAGCCGACCTTGCCCGCGTCGTAGTCGACGCCTGCGCTCGGTCCGTTGAGCGCACCGCCACCCCAGGAGTACGGCACGCCCCTCTGCGAGCCGCCACGCCTGATGACGTACTCGATGGCCTGCGGTCCGCGGACGCGCCCACCGGGCAGCGCCGCCGCGGCGGGCTTGCCGCCGAGACCGATGCTGGAGAGGAACTGAGATCCGAGGTTCTGGGTGGTCTGCAACGCGATCTGACTCACCTGGAATGACGCGTTGGCGATCGCCACCGGGTCACCGGGCGCCCCCGAGCTGGCCACCTTCGGCAGCGTCGGATCCCACGCACCCTCGTCGGGCGCGGCCGCGGCGGGCACCGTGAGCCCGATCATCAGCGACAGCGCGCCGAGCAGCGGTACGAGCGCCTTCGCGATGCGAGAGGACTTGGGAGCCAAGGAAATCACCATTCAATGAGTCGGGTTGCGTACGGCGTCATGCCGCTGGTCCGGACGGGTGAGACCTTCACCACCGAACCGGTGTACGGCGCCTCGAGCATCTGGCCGCCGCCGAGGTACATCGCGACGTGCTGGCTGGCATTGGGACCCCAGAACAGCATGTCGCCGCGTCGCATCTCCGACGTCGGCACCTTGCGGCCTGCGTTGTACTGGGAGCCGGAGTAGTGGTCGAGCTTGATGCCGACGCCGGCGAACATGTAGAGCATCAGACCCGAGCAGTCGAAGCCGACAGTGCCCGAACCGGAGTCGATTCCGCGGCTGGCGCCGGCAGCATTGCCGCCGCCCCACGAGTAGGGCGTGCCCATGACGGCCATGCCCCGCTTGATTACGTACTCGGTGGCCTGCTGCCCGTAGACCCGCGGGATGGCACCGTTGGTGATTCCCGTTGGCGTGGGCAGGATTCCGAGCTTCTGCAGGAAGCTGCGACCCATCTGCTGGGTGGCCTGCATCGACGTGGTCGCGATCCCGAGGATGGCGTTGATGATCGCGACGGGGTCGCCGCTGACGAACGCGCTCGGAATGGCGGGCAGCGTCGGGTCCCAGCCGACACCTTGCGGACCTCCGCCAGCTTGGCTTGGGCCGAGGCGCGTTCGGCGCTGAGGCGGTCGAGTTCGCGCTGCTGATCCTTGAACGTCTGCTGTGCGTCGGTGAGCGACTTGACCGCCGCGTCCTGGCTCGACTGGGCGTCGGCGAGGGCCTGGTCGGCCTTCTGCTGGGCCATGCGGGCCGCCGAGTCGCGATTGACCTGCTCGGTGCGGGCGCGCATCAGGTCGTCGATCGCCTGACGGGAGCTGACGGCGAGCGTCTGTCCGGTGGCGGCGGTGTCGATGATCTCGCGCGGATCGTCCGCGGTGAGGTAGGACGCGGACGGGCCGTTCACGTAGGCCGACGCCGCGAACTGGTCGAACCGCTGCTGCGCGGAGGCGATTGCCGCGTCGGCCTCGGTGAGTGCCGACTTGCTCGCCTCCACCTCGCCGCGGGCCTTGTCGGCGGCGTCCCTGGCGCTCTGCACGCCGACGAGTGCCTGGTTGACGCTTTCCTGCTCGGCCTGGATCTCACTGCCGAGGTTCTGGAGCTTCTGATTGGCATCGGCAACCTGTGCCACCAGTGCGGAAATGCCTTCTGGGCCGCCCGGTTCAGCCACGGCGATCCCCGGGCCGTGGCTGAACACCGTGGCGACGAGGACTCCGAGCACTAGTGAGCATGCGCCGACCCGGCCTGACAGGCGGTAGGCAGAGGCGCTCGTGATGCGTCTCATGGGTCTCCGGTCTCCTAGGGCTGCGCGCGAACGCGCCGGAATGTCCGTCGAGTGCCGAGTCACATGAGTCACATTGAACGCACCTGCAACACCGAGCACCTTCTGCACCGTACGTCACAAAAAGCGCTAAAGAAACGCCAGTAACGAATTACAAAGTTGTAATTGAAACCGGCGTTATCGAAAGGTTATGAAGCCTTTTCCGAAATGCGAAGAACGGGTCAGTTCGCAGGCGGCGCAGCGTTTTCCACGACGTCGGAACCGGCAGGCGCACGCCTGGCCCGAACCTGCAGCAGCCGGGTCGCGACGGCCGCCGCCAGGACGCCGATCACGAGGACGACCGTGAATGCGGTCCACGGGAAGTGCGTTGCTTCCAGTTCGCCGACGAAATTGGTCGCCGATTGCACTGGATTCCCGGTCTTCGCGACGTCTTGGCCTGCCTCGAGGGTGGCGCGGTCGAATTCCTCGCTGTAGGTGCCCGCGAAGGATGGGCTGATCGTCAGCACCGTGGACCCCGGGTGCGCCTGTCCCACCTCGGTGGCGATGTCGCGCAACGGGGTGTCGATCGGCGGATTGGTCGGGATTACCACGATCTTCAGGTCGATGCCGTTGGCCTGGGCATCGGCCACGACCGCCTTGAGCCCCGGCACGTCGGCCGCAGGCGCACTGACGCCGTCCCTGCTCACCGCGGCGTTGACGGCGACGATGTCCACGTCCGGCGGGATGTAGGCCGGCGGGAACGGAATGACGTGGGGTCCGGTCACACGCGCAGGGTACGGGATCGGGCACCCGATGAGTGGGATCGACTGGCATCGAGAACGAAACGAGACAAGACTGGACCCCGGCCTTGGTCGCTTAAAAGGACAAGCGTACTGTAGGAATCGGAAGCGCCGCCGACACAGCCCCGTCGCGGCGATTACTACACGGGAGTTGATGTGAGCAGCGTGAATTCATTCTCCGCGCGCGACACCTTGAAGGTCGGCGACGAGAGCTACGAGATCTACCGGCTGGACGCGGTACCCGGCACGGAGAAGCTCCCGTACAGCCTCAAGGTGCTCGCCGAGAACCTCCTTCGCACCGAGGACGGCGCGAACATCACCAAAGACCACATCGAGGCGATCGCGAAGTGGGATCCGTCGGCCGATCCCAGCGTCGAGATCCAGTTCACCCCGGCCCGGGTGATCATGCAGGACTTCACCGGCGTGCCGTGCATCGTCGACCTGGCCACCATGCGCGAGGCCGTCGGCGACCTCGGCGGCGACCCGCAGAAGGTCAACCCGCTGGCCCCCGCCGACCTGGTCATCGACCACTCGGTGATCGCCGACCTGTTCGGCACGGCCAACGCCTTCGAACGCAACGTCGAGATCGAGTACGAGCGCAACGGCGAGCGCTACCAGTTCCTGCGTTGGGGTCAGGGCGCGTTCGACGACTTCAAGGTCGTCCCCCCGGGCACCGGCATCGTCCACCAGGTCAACATCGAGTACCTGGCGAGCGTCGTGATGCTCCGCGACGGTGTGGCCTACCCCGACACCTGCGTGGGCACCGACTCCCACACCACGATGGAGAACGGTCTCGGCGTGCTCGGCTGGGGCGTCGGCGGCATCGAGGCCGAGGCAGCGATGCTGGGTCAGCCCGTGTCGATGCTCATCCCCCGCGTCGTCGGCTTCAAGCTCAGCGGCGAGCGCCGCCCGGGCGTCACCGCCACCGACGTCGTCCTCACCGTGACCGAGATGCTGCGCAAGCACGGCGTCGTCGGCAAGTTCGTCGAGTTCTACGGCGAAGGCGTCTCCGAGGTGCCGCTGGCCAACCGCGCCACCCTCGGCAACATGAGCCCCGAATTCGGTTCCACCGCAGCGATCTTCCCGATCGACGAGGTGACCATCGACTACCTGCGCATGACCGGCCGCGACGAGCAGCAACTCGCACTGGTCGAGGCCTACGCCAAGGCGCAGGGCATGTGGCACGACCCGAGCCGCGAGCCGACGTTCTCCGAGTACCTCGAACTGGACCTGTCCGACGTGGTGCCGTCGATCGCCGGACCCAAGCGTCCGCAGGACCGCATCGCGCTCGACGACGCGAAGTCGGCCTTCCGCAAGGACATCCACAACTACGTCACCAACGGTGAACCCGCGCCGGAGACCAAGCTCGACGAGGCCGTCGAGGGCACCTTCCCCGGCAGCGATCCCGTCACGCTCTCCTTCGCCGACGACGACGCCGCGCCGCTGCACTCCGCGGCGACCAACGCCGAGGGCAGGCCCACCAAGCCGGTCACCGTGCGCTCCGCCGAGCGTGGCGAATTCGTGCTCGATCATGGCGCCGTGGCCATCGCCGCGATCACGTCGTGCACCAACACCTCGAACCCCGAGGTGATGATGGGCGCTGCCCTGCTGGCGAAGAAGGCCGTCGAGAAGGGCCTGACCGCCAAGCCCTGGGTGAAGACCACGATGGCACCGGGCTCGCAGGTGGTCACCGACTACTACGACAAGGCCGGCGTGTGGCCGTACCTGGAGAAGCTGGGCTTCTTCCTGGTGGGTTACGGCTGCACCACCTGCATCGGCAACAGCGGACCGCTGTCCGACGAGATCTCGGCGGCGATCAACGAGAACGATCTGTCCGTGACCGCGGTGCTGTCGGGCAACCGCAACTTCGAGGGCCGGATCAACCCCGACGTCAAGATGAACTACCTGGCGTCCCCGCCCCTGGTCATCGCCTACGCGCTGGCAGGCACGATGGACTTCGACTTCGAGAACGACGCGCTCGGCAAGGACGAGCAGGGCAACGACGTCTTCCTGAAGGACATCTGGCCGACGCAGCAGGAGATCTCGGAGACGATCGCCTCGTCGATCAACCAGGAGATGTTCCGCAAGAACTACGCCGACGTCTTCAAGGGCGACGACCGGTGGCGCAACCTGCCGACTCCCAGCGGCGACACGTTCGAGTGGGATTCCAAGTCGACCTACGTGCGCAAGCCCCCGTACTTCGACGGGATGCCCGCGGAGCCGCAGCCGGTCACCGACATCAGCGGCGCTCGAGTGCTGGCGCTGCTGGGTGACTCGGTGACCACCGACCACATCTCGCCCGCAGGCAACATCAAGGCGGGCACGCCGGCCGCGCAGTACCTCGACGAGCACGGCGTCGACAAGGCGGACTACAACTCGTACGGGTCGCGTCGCGGCAACCACGAGGTGATGATCCGCGGCACGTTCGCGAACATCCGGCTCAAGAACCAGCTGCTCGACGACGTCTCCGGCGGTTACACGCGCGACTTCACGAAGGACGACGCGCCGCAGGCGTTCATCTACGACGCGGCGCAGAACTACGCCGCCCAGGGCACTCCCCTGGTCGTGCTCGGCGGCAAGGAGTACGGCTCGGGCTCGTCGCGCGACTGGGCGGCCAAGGGCACCTCGCTGCTCGGCGTGCGCGCGGTGATCACCGAGTCGTTCGAGCGCATCCACCGGTCCAACCTGATCGGCATGGGCGTCATCCCCCTGCAGTTCCCCGAGGGTGAGTCCGCGGCGTCGCTCAAGCTCGACGGCACCGAGGTGTTCGACATCTCGGGCATCGAGGCACTCAACGAGGGCAAGACGCCCAAGACGGTGCACGTGACGGCGACCAAGTCCGGCGGTGACAAGGTCGAGTTCGACGCGGTCGTGCGCATCGACACCCCCGGCGAGGCGGATTACTACCGCAACGGCGGCATCCTGCAGTACGTGCTGCGCAACATGCTGAAGTCGAACTGACCGCAGGCAGAGCAAGCAGAGAAGACGAGGCGCTTCCTTGCCCCGGGTGACCGAGGACCATCTCGCGGCGCGCCGTCGCGAGATCCTCGACGGTGCAAGGAAGTGCTTCGCCCAGTACGGCTACGACAAGGCGACCGTGCGGCGGCTCGAACAGACGATCGGGCTGTCGCGCGGCGCCATCTTCCACCACTTCAAGGACAAGGACACCTTGTTCTTCGAGTTGGCCCACGAAGATGCCGAGCGCATGGCGGATGTCGCCGCACGCGAGGGGCTCGTCCAGGTCATGCGGGACATGCTGGCCGCGCCCGAGCAGTTCGACTGGCTGGCCACCCGGCTCGAAATCGCCAGGAAATTACGCACGGATCCGGTGTTCAACGAGGGCTGGGCTGAACGCTCGGCCGAGTTGTCGGCCGCTACCACCGAACGATTGCGCCGACAGAAACAGGCAGGTCGATTGCGTGACGACGTGCCGAGTGCGGTGCTGCAGACCTACCTCGATCTGGTCCTCGACGGCCTCGTCGCCCGACTCGCGTCGGGCGACGACACCGAACGCCTAAGCGCAGTACTCGATCTGGTGGAGGCGTCGGTCCGCCAACGGTGAATCGGGTCTGACTAGCTTCGGGTGCGGTGGTTCGGTCCGCCTCGGCTACGCATGGTGGTGCCGGATTCGCGCAGCATCGCGTGGATGGACCCGTAGGACCGTCCCGTGCTCGCCACGAGTGATCGGATGCTCGCGCCTTTTTCGTAAGCGCTTCGCAATTCGTCGAGCAGTTGGTCGCGCGACTTGGTGTCTCTCATCAATACCCTCCCGGCAACTCTTCCGGATGTGTGCGGGAGTTGTAATACCCTGCCCATCCGGATTCAATCGCCGTGGGCGAGAACTGAGTTTGCGGAGGAGACGGCCCGACGCGGCTCTGGCGTCAGGCCAATTCGATGAGTTCGCGGTATTCGTCTGACCAGAAGTCCTCGGTGCCGTCGGGAAGCAGCACCACGCGCTGCGGTTCCAACGCCTCGGCGGCACCCGGATCGTGGGTCACCAGAACGACCGCGCCGGCGTAGCTGCGCAGGGCGTCGAGCACCTGCTCACGAGATGCGGGGTCGAGGTTGTTGGTCGGTTCGTCGAGCAGCAGCACGTTGGCCGTCGACGCCACCAGACCCGCCAGTGCCAGACGCGTCTTCTCGCCACCGGAGAGCGTGCCCGCCGGCTGTTCGAGCTGGGGTCCGGTGAACATGAATGCGCCAAGCAGGCTGCGCAGTTCTTGTTCGCCGGTGTCGGGCGCCGCGTGCCGGATGTTCTCCCACACCGATGCGAGGCCGTCGATCGTGTCGTGCTCCTGGGCGAAGTACCCGAGCTTGAGGCCGTGCCCGGGCTCGATGGCCCCGGCGTCGGCCTTCTCGGCGCCCGCGAGGATGCGCAGCAGC
>JAQSXQ010000140.1 GCA_029256565.1 Mycobacterium sp. | reverse complement strand
CCGGCCGCTCAGTACAGCGCGTTGGCGAGGTTGCGCCTGCCCGCGATGACGTCGGGATCGGCCGGGTCGAAGAGTTCGAACAGCTCGACGAGTCGGGTGCGAACCTTCGTCCGGTCGTCGCCTGCGGTGCGCTTCACCAGGGCGATGAGCCGGTTGAATGCGGCGGACGGATCCTGCTGCAGCACTTCGACGTCGGCCGCGGCGAACGCGGCGTCGAGGTCGTCGGGCGCTGCCTCGGCGCGGGCCACGGCGTCCTGCGGCTGAGTCGTCGCCCGCTGCAGGAAGGCGATCTGCCGAACCGCGCCGCGGGCCTCCTCGTGATTGGGCTTGGCGTCGAGGACGGCCTGATAGGCGGCGAGCGCCGCGTCGAAGTCACCGGCGTCGAGATGCGCGCGAGCCTGCTCGACCTCGGGGTCGACGACCTCTTCCTCCGCGGCGCCGCCGGCGAGCTTGCCTGCCGTCGCCTCGAGCAGCGAGTCGACCCACCGCCTCAACTGCTCGGGCGGTTGCGCGCCCTGGAAGCTCGAGAGTGGCTGTCCCGCAGCAACTGCCACGACGGTCGGCACCCCTTGCACGCCGAACGCCTGCGCGACCTGCGGGACGACGTCGACGTTGACCGTTGCCAGCGCCCACGTGCCGCCATCGTCGGCAGCCAGTGCGGCGAGCACGTCGCCGAGTTGCACGCTCGACGGGCTACGCGGCGTCCACAGCAGGACGACGACGGGGACCTGGTTGGACTTGGCGATGACGTCGGCTTCGAAGTTCGCCTCGGTCACCTCGATGGCGCTCGCCGGTGCCGAACCGGATGCCGGAGCGGCGGCCGACGGGGGTGGCTGCTTGAGCGCCGAGAGATCGATCGCGCCCGCCAGTGCGGGCCCCATGGGAGGTCGTGGACGTGTCACGCGTACAAGTCTGGCACGTCGCCCGTCAGCTCGATTGAGGGACCGACGTGGTCTTCGTGCCCGCGACGGGGCTCATCCTGCCCGTGCGGTCGGCCCACATGACGAAGATCACACTGCCCAGCGGCACGATGCTGCCCAGCAATGCCAGGATCCACGTCCAGACGCCCCAGCGGTGCGCGATTCCGACCAGTACGGCCGCCACGATGAACGCGACGAACACCCCACCGTGGATGGGACCGAACATCTTCACGCCGATCTCGGTACGCGGTGATCCGAGGTACTTGAAGTACATCCCGATCAGCAGGCCCGCCCAGCTGAGCGCCTCCGCGAACGCGATCAGCCGGAACCAGCCCGCAGCGCTGCGGACGTCCAATGTGTTTGCCATGCCCGCCATTGTGCCCGACGGCGACGCCAGCTACTACACAGCGTCGTTGTAGTTGACCGAGCGGTCAGGGCCTCCGCAGGATCAGCGCGTCGCCCTGGCCGCCCGCACCGCAGAGTGCGGCCACCGCGTAACCCGAGCCCTTCTGCGCGAGCTCCAAGGCGGCGTGCAGCGTGATCCGGGCACCGGACATCCCGATCGGGTGGCCGATGGCGATGGCCCCACCGCTGGTGTTGGCCTTGTCGGGGTCGATGCCGAGTTCGCGGGCCGAGGCCAGCCCCACGGCGGCGAACGCCTCGTTGATCTCGATCACGTCGAGCTGGTCGACGGAGATGCCCTCCCTGGCGATCGCCTTCTTGATCGCGTTGGCCGGCTGGCTCTGCAGCGTGGAGTCCGGACCGGCGACCACGCCGTGTGCACCGATCTCGACGAGCCACTCGAGCCCGAGTTCCTCGGCCTTGGCCTTGTTCATCACGACCACGGCGCAGGCACCGTCGGAGATCTGCGACGCCGAGCCAGCGGTGATGGTGCCGTCCTTGCGGAACGCGGGCTTCAGGCCGGCCAGCGACTCGGCGGTCGTGTTGGCGCGGATGCCCTCGTCCTCGGTGAACTCGATCGGATCGCCCTTGCGCTGCGGAATCGAGACCGGCACGACCTCGTCGGCGAACACGCCGTCCTTCCACGCGGCTGCCGCCAGGCGGTGCGAGCGCGCGGCGAATTCGTCCTGCTCGGCGCGGGTGAACTGGTCGACGTCGTTGCGCTGCTCGGTGAGCGCGCCCATCGGCTGATCGGTGAACACGTCGTGCAGGCCGTCGTAGGCCATGTGGTCGAGGACCTTCACGTCGCCGTACTTGTAGCCCGAGCGGCTGTCCATCAGCAGGTGCGGGGCCTTGCTCATCGACTCCTGGCCACCGGCGACGACGACGTCGAACTCACCGGCGCGGATCAGCTGATCGGCCAGCGCGATGGCGTCGATGCCCGACAGGCACATCTTGTTGATGGTCAGCGACGGGACGTCCCAGCCGATGCCCGCGGCGACGGCCGCCTGACGGGCGGGCATCTGACCTGCACCGGCGGTCAGCACCTGGCCCATGATCACGTACTCGACGGCCGACGCGGGCACACCCGCGCGCTCCAGCGCACCCTTGATGGCCACGGCGCCCAGGTCGCTTCCGGAGAAGTCCTTGAGCGAGCCCATGAGCTTGCCGACCGGAGTACGGGCTCCGGCAACGATCACCGATGTCGTCATTGAGTACCTCCACGAGACGTTTGACTAGACACTCGAATGGGAACTGTGTGGCCTATCACACATTCCGCAAACATTCCCGTAAAGGTTACCGTTACGACATGACCACCGAACACGTAGACGCCCGACCAGCATTGGCGAGCGCGCTGGTGACGGCGATCGATCACGTCGGCATTGCGGTCCCCGACCTCGACGCCGCGATCAAGTGGTACCACGACCACCTTGGCATGATCGTTCTGCACGAGGAGGTCAACGAGGACCAGGGCATTCGCGAGGCGATGCTCGCGGTGCGCGGCGCCCCCAAGGGCAGCTCGCAGGTCCAGCTGATGGCGGCACTCGACGAGACGTCGACCATCGCGAAGTTCATCGACAAGCGCGGCCCCGGCCTGCAGCAGTTCGCCTACCGCGTCAGCGACATCGACGCACTCACCGAGCGCCTGCGCGAGCAGGGCATCCGGTTGCTCTACGACGTTCCCCGTCGGGGTACCTCGAACTCGCGCATCAACTTCATCCATCCCAAGGATGCGGGCGGCGTGCTGGTCGAACTCGTCGAGCCGGCAGCGGCCGAAGTTCACTAACCCCTCAGGACCACTTCCGCGTCGGGTTGCGCGTCATCCTGTTCGCCCAGCACGGCGTGTGCCAGTGCCTGCGGTCGTCGACTGCCGACTCCCCCGCGTCCGCTGGCCAGACGACGACGTGCGCGACGCCCGCCCTGATCTCGTGGTCGCAGCCCGGGCAGCGGTAGGTCTTCGTCGCCCTGCTCGCCGCGACCGGCCGCACCTCGTAGTCGTATCCGTCCGGCCCGGTCTCGATGCGTCGCTGCAACGGCGGTGTGGGCGACGACGGCGGCTGCCGCCGCGGAGAAGGGCGACGCCTGGGCATGCCCTCGAGTGTAGGCCCTCAGAACAGCCGGAACTCGCTAGTGTCGAGCCCGCGCATCTGATCGTAATCCAATGTCACGCAACGAATCCCGCGGTCGACGGCCAGGGTTCGGGCCTGCGGCTTGATCTGCTGGGCGGCGAACACGCCACTCACCGGCGCCAGCAGGGTGTCGCGGTTGAGCAGATCGAGGTAGCGGGTGAGCTGTTCGACGCCGTCGATCTCGCCGCGGCGCTTGATCTCGACGGCGACCGACCGCCCCAGTTCGTCGCGGCACATGAGGTCCACCGGCCCGATCGCCGTCATGTACTCACGCCGCACCAGCGTGTAGCCGACGCCGAGCAGTTCGACGTGCTCGGCGAGCAGCTCCTGCAGGTGCGCCTCGACGCCGTCCTTCACCAGACCCGGGTCGACGCCGAGTTCGTGCGACGAGTCGTGCTCGACGTCTTCGACCGTGATGCGCAGCTGTTCGCCCGCCTTGTTCTGCACCACCCACACCAGCGGGTCGCCGTCCTCCTCGGTGACCCAGCACGGCGGGCTCATCCAGTTCAGCGGCTTGTAGGCGCGGTCGTCGGCGTGCACGCTCACCGACCCGTCTGCCTTGAACAGCAGCAGCCGCCGCGCGGAAGGAAGGTGGGCGGTGAGCCGTCCGACGTAGTCGACGGTGCATTGAGCAATGACGAGCCGCACGGAACCACCATAGATTGCCGCGCCGCGGTCATTAGGCTGACGCCACCATGAGGCACGAGAAGAGCACCGCGCAGCGGCTGGGCCGGCTCCTCGCACGGCTCACCAGCCAGAGCAGCCACGGGCCGGCGTCCTCGGAATACGGGACCTGGATCCTCGGCCGCGTGTCGGAGAGTCCGAAGCGTCGACGCATCCGCATCCAGACGATCCTGACGACGTTCGTCGTAATCGCGAACCTCGTCGGCATCTGCGTCGCGCTGCTGGTCGTCACGGTCACGTTCCCGGTGCCCAGCGTCTTCGACTCGCACGTCCTGTGGATCACCGCCGCGGTGGCGCCCGCCTACATCGGCTCGGCACTGATCGTCGGCATCATCTGGGCCACCAACCGCGTCATCAAGAACGTCCGGTGGTCCATCGAGGAACGGGTACCGACCGAACAGGACCAGCGCAACACGTTCTTCGCACCCTGGCGGCTGACGCGCGTCCTGCTGGTGCTGTGGGGTGGCGGCACGATCGTGCTGACCCTGCTGTACGGACTGCAGGACACCGACTACATCCCGAAGGTGTTGCTGGGCATCAGCTTTCCCGGCATCGTGGTATCCGCCAGCTGCTACCTGTTCACCGAGTTCGCGCTGCGGCCCGTGGCCGCGCAGGCGCTCGAGGTGGGGCCGCCGCCGCGCCGCTTCGCCCCCGGCATCATGGGCCGCACGCTGACGGTGTGGGCGGTCGGATCGGGCGTGCCGGTGCTCGGAATCCTGCTGGCCGCGATCATCACGCTGACGCTGCAGATCGTGTCACCGACGCAGTTCACCGTCGCGGTCATGATCCTGGCCGTGTTCGCGTTGGCGTTCGGGTTCCTCCTGATGTGGATCCTGTCCTGGCTCACCGCCACACCCGTGCGGTCGGTGCGCAACGCGCTCGACCGGGTGGAGCGCGGTGACCTCGACACCAACCTCGTGGTCTTCGACGGCACCGAACTCGGAGAGTTGCAGCGGGGTTTCAACAGGATGGTGCACGGCCTGCGCGAGCGGGAACGGGTACGCGATCTGTTCGGCAGGCACGTGGGCCGCGAAGTGGCGTTGCTCGCGGAGAAGCAACGGCCGAAACTCGGTGGCGAGGAACGGCATGCCGCCGTGATCTTCGTCGACATCATCGGGTCGACGCAGTTGGTGACCAGCCGGCCCGCCGTCGAGGTCGTCGAGCTGCTCAACCGGTTCTTCGCCGTGATCGTCGACGAGGTCGACCGCCACCACGGTTTGGTCAACAAGTTCGAGGGAGACGCGGTGCTGGCCGTCTTCGGCGCCCCGGTGGCACTGGACGACGCCGAGGACCAGGCGCTGTCGGCCGCACGCGCGATGGCCGAACGCATCTGCGCCGAGGTGCCCGACTGCGAGGCGGGCATCGGGGTGGCCTCCGGCCAGGTGGTCGCGGGCAACGTCGGCGCCAAGGAGCGGTTCGAGTACACGGTGATCGGCGGACCGGTGAACGAGGCGGCCCGGCTGTGCGAACTGTCCAAGGACGTCGACGGGCATCTCGTCGCGTCGGCCGAGACCGTCGCAGCGGCAGGCGACGACGAACGCGCACGATGGACGTTGGGCAAGACCGTGACACTGCGCGGTCACGATGAGGCAACGAGACTCGCCACGCCGGTTCGTCATTCGAGCGGAGAACTCGCGAAAAGCTAGCCTCGGGGCGATCTCACAGGCACCGCCCAGGTGCACTGAGCACCCGGAGAGGGCCTCGCATGTCGTTCGCACCAAGATTCGGAGTGGCTCTGGCCGTCGCCGCCATGGC
>JAQSXQ010000139.1 GCA_029256565.1 Mycobacterium sp. | reverse complement strand
GGCGCGAACGGCAGCGACGTCAGCAGCTCACGGGTGCCTGCGTACTCCCCGCCGAGGGGCTGCAGCAGGCAGGTGAGTTCGGGGCGCAGCGCCGCAAGCAGTGGGCGGGCGACGAGTTCGGTGACGCGTCCACCGCCGTTGGCGTCCTCGCTTCCGCTCACCTTCAGCGGCCTCCGGTAGAAGCCCTTGACCAGGTGCACGCCGTCGGTGGTCAGCAGCGGGCCGAGCAGCTTGGGCACGAACATCGGGTCGGGGTCGATCAGGTCGGAGTCGACGAACGCCACGATGTCGCCGGTCGTCGCGGCGAGGGAGCGCCACAGCACCTCGCCCTTGCCGGGCTGCGGCGCGACCTCGGGAAGCGCCGTCTCGCGGCTGATGACGCGAGCACCGGCGGCGATCGCGCGGATCTCGGTCTCGTCGGTGGACCCGGAGTCCAGCACGATCAGCTCGTCGACGAGGCCGCCCAGCAGCGGGCTGATGGTGTCGATCACCGAAGCGACCGTCTCCTCCTCGTTGAGTGCGGGCAGGACGACCGAGATCGTGCGGCCGCGTTTGGCGGCCTCCAGCTCGCCGACCGTCCACGTCGGTCGGCTCCAGCTGTGGTCGGACAGCCAGCGGTGACCCGCGACGGCATCGGTGAGATCAGGTGTCAAGCTCATGCCAGTCCCCTTACGGTCCGCGCCGGTGTACGCACGCCTCGAATCGACGCCACCATCTCCAGTACGCGTCGAGTGGAACCGACCTCGTGTACCCGGAACATCGCGGCACCCGCGTTCGCAGCGAGCGCGGTTGCAGCGAGGGTGCCCTCCAGGCGTTCGGTCAATCCCACGCCCAAAGTCTCCCCGACGAAATCCTTGTTGCTCAGCGCCATCAGGACAGGCCATCCAGTTTTTACAAGGTCTTCCACGTGCCGCAACAAAGTAAGACCGTGATGAGTGTTCTTGCCGAAATCGTGGGTCGGATCGATGAGGACGGCGTCCCGCGCGACACCGGCTGCGACGGCCCGTTCGGCGGCCGCGGTCACCTCGGCGATGACGTCGTCGACCACCCCGCGTTCGGTGATCCCGTACTCGACCCGGAACGGCCTGGTCCGTGGAACCGCTCCCCCGGTGTGGGAGCAGACCAGCCCGGCGCCGAACTCGGCGGCCACCTCGGCCAGGCCCGGGTCGACGCCGCCCCAGGTGTCGTTGATGATGTCCGCGCCCGCCGCGCAGGCCTGCTTGGCCACCGCCGCGCGCCACGTGTCGACGCTGATGAGTTGATCCGGATATTCGCCGCGGAGCCACTCGATGAACGGCACGACGCGGGCCACCTCGGCCTCGACGTCGACGGTCTCGCCGGGCCCGGCCTTGACGCCCCCGACGTCGATGACGTCGGCCCCCTCGGCGATCACGCGGTGGACGGCGGCCATGGCTGCCTCGTCGCTGAAGTTGGCGCCGCGGTCGTAGAAGGAGTCGGGGGTCCGGTTGACGATCGCCATGATCATGGCCCGGTCGCCCGCGACGGGGCGTCCCAGGAACGTGCCCGTCGAGGTGTACTGCACGCTTCCAGGCTAGCCACTGGCTACTGAGACAGACCTCGCTCGTCGTGGGGCTGCGCGGAGGGTGCCAGAGGACCGCGCCGAAACCCCCGTCGGCAGCCGCCCGCACGAGCGATGATCTTGATCACGAACCGAAGGGAGCGGACTCGTGAAGATGCGGGCAGCACGCATGTACGGCTACAAGCAACCACTACGCCTCGAAGAGGTGGACGTCCCGGTCATCGCGCCGACGGAGGTCCTGGTCAAGGTGGGTGGCGCGGGAATGTGCCGCACCGACTACCAACTGGTCGACGGCTACTTCGCAGGCGGGTCCGACGACGGCCTCGCGATGGCATTCCCCATCACGCCCGGGCACGAGGTGGCCGGCTGGGTCGACACCGTCGGCGCCGAGGTGCCGGGCTCGGCGGGTCTGGCCGAGGGCGACCAGGTGGTCGTGTTCGGCAGCTGGGGCGACGGCGCATGCAGACAGTGCCACGAAGGCAACGAGCAGCTCTGCGCGCACGGCGTGTGGGCGGGGTTCGGCCCGCACGGCGGCTACCAGGAGTACCTGCCGGTCGACTACCGCTACCTGATCAAGATGCCCGAGAGAACCGGCCTCTCCCCCGAGACGCTGGCCCCGCTGACCGATGCGGGGCTGACGCCGTACCGCGGGCTGAAGAAGCTGCGCGACGCCGGCCATCTGCGCGCCGGGCGCACGCTCGCGGTCAGCGGCATAGGGGGCCTCGGCAGCTACGGCATCCAATACGCCAAGCTGCTGGGCGCCGGTGCTGAAGTCGTCGCATTCGGCCGCAGCGACGACAAGCTGAAGATGGCCATCGACAACGGCGCCGACCATGCGATCAACGTGTGCGACAAGGCGCCCGACGTCGTCCGTGCCGAACTCGAGGAACTCACGGGGCGTTCCGAGGTCGACGCGGTGATCGAGTGCGCGGGGTCCCAGGATTCGATCCGCCTGGCGTTCGCGCTGCTGGCCACCGAGGGCGCGGTCGCGTCGGTTGGCCTGATCGGCAACCGCATCGACGTGCCGCTCTTCCCGCTGGTGTCACGGGAGTACACGTACTTCGGGTCGTTCTGGGGCAACTACAACGACCTGACCGAAGTGCTGGCGCTGGCCGAGGCAGGCCAAATCAAGCACACCGTGACCCGGGTGCGCTGGGAGGACGTCAACGAGACCCTCGAGGCGATCGCGCGCGGTGACGTGCTCGGCCGCGCGGTCATCGTCTACGACTAGTTCTTCGGACGCTTTCCGTCGACGACTTCCTGGATGTAATCGTCGTAGTACTCGACGTAGCCCTCTTCGCGGCCGGCCAGGACGTAGATCGGATCCTCGATCTCGCCGGCGTCCTCGTCGCCCTCACCGGAGTTGCCGCCGTAGCCCTCCTTGCGCAGGTCGACCTTCTGGCTCTTGAACGTCGAGGTGTGCGCGAGTTCGGAGACGACGCGGACGAACAGCGGAATGGCGTAGCCGGGCAGGTGTTCGTAGGCGGCCTTGGCGAGTGCCTTGCCGTCGAACTCCTCGCCGTCCTTCAGCTGGATCGCGACCATGCCCGCGCGGCCACCTGCACCGGGCACCTCGACGCCGAAGACCGTGGCCTCCTCGATCTGCGGGTCGAGGGAGACGGCCGCCTCCACCTCGGTGGTCGCGACGTTCTCGCCCTTCCACCGGAAGGTGTCGCCGAGCCGGTCGGTGAACGCCGCGTGCCCGAAGCCCTGGGACCGCATGAGGTCACCGGTGTTGAACCAGACGTCGCCGTCCTTGAACGCGTTGCGGATCAGCTTCTTCTCGGTCGCGTCCTTGTCGGTGTACCCGTCGAACGGCTGGAAGTTGCTGACCTTGGAGAGCAGCAGACCGGGCTGGCCGGACTTGACCTTCTTCACCCGCCCGTTGTCGTCGCGCAGCGGTTCGCCGGACTCGCCGTCGTACTCGACGAACGCGATCGGGGACGGGCAGATGCCGGTCGTCTTGTCGATGTTGAAGACGTTCAGGAAGGCGGTGTTGCCCTCGCTGGCCGCGTAGAACTCGCACACCCGCTTGATGCCGAAGCGCTTGGTGAAGTCGTCCCAGATCGCAGGGCGCAGACCGTTGCCCGCGATCACCCGGACGCGGTGCTTGCGGTCGGTCGGCTTGGGCGGCTGGTTGAGCAGGTAGGTGCAGATCTCGCCGATGTACACGAAAGCCGTTGCGTCGTAATGGATTACTTCGTCCCAGAACTTCGACGCCGAGAACGACTTGCCGAGCGCGAGCGTCGCACCGGCGTTCAGCACCGCCGACGTCGCGACCGTGAGCGCGTTGTTGTGATAGAGCGGCAGGCAGCAGTACAGCGTGTCGTCACTGGTCAGTCGCATGCCAAGGCCACCGAAGCCGGCGAGCGCGCGCAGCCAGCGGTAGTGGGTCATCACGCTGGCCTTCGGCATGCCCGTGGTGCCGGAGGTGAAGATGTAGAACGCCTTGTCCTTGGCCTGCACGGCGGCGGTCGCGGCGGGGTTGGTCGTCGGCGCGGTGGTGGCGAGCTGCAGCAGGTCGTCCACGGTCATCAGCCCGTTGGGCTCCGCGCCGCATTCGGTGATGGGCTCGATCAGATCCGTCTCGGCGACCACGGCGCGAGCGTCGAGCAGGCCGAAGCTGTGCGCGAGGACCTTGCCGCGCTGGTGGTAGTTGAGCATTCCGGCGACGGCGCCACACTTCACGGCGGCCAGCATGATGAGCACCGATTGCGGTGAGTTGCGCAGCATCACGCCGACGACGTCGCCGTGCCCGACCCCGCGCGACGCCAGCACCGCGGCGTAGCGGTTCACCGTCTCGTTCGCCTGGCGGTAGGTGATCGCCTCGTCGCCGAAGCGGATGAACACGTTGTCGCCGTACTTGGCGGCGCGGTCCTGAAACACCTTGCCGATGGACGTCTTTGCCGACGGCCGCGCCAGGAACCCGGTGACCGCGCCCCGCACGATGGCCGGCGTGTCCATCAGCAGCCCCGGGATGTGGGGGGCGATGTCGAGCAGGCCGACGTTGCTGCGAGTGTTCGATTTCTGGTCGCTCATGTGATCACCCTAGCGATCGGGGTGACGGTGATCACGCGGCCGGTGCACACGCGGCCAGCGCCTCCTCGACGTCGGCGACCACGATGAGCCGATCCAGCGCCCGCGGGCCGACGTATCCGGTGTCGGCGAGGCCCCGTAGCCACGCCATCAGGCCGTCGTAGTGACCGAACGGATCGAGCATCACGAGCGGCTTGTCGTGCATGCCGAGATAGCCGGCCGTCCACGCCTCGAAGAACTCCTCGAGCGTCCCGATGCCGCCGGGCAGCACGATGAACGCATCGGCGCGGTCCTCCATCACCTGCTTGCGTTCCCGCATCGTGTCGGTGACGACGAGTTCGTCGGCGTTGACGTCGGCCACCTCGCGGTGGACGAGCGCCTTGGGGATGACGCCGATGGTGTGCCCGCCGTTGGCCCGCGCCGAGTCGGCCACCGCGCCCATCGCCGAGACGTTGCCACCGCCCGACACCAGGGACCACCCGCGGGTGGCGATGCCGGTGCCGACGCTGTTGGCCAGCGCCAGCAGTTCGGGGTGTCGGGGTCCGGACGCGCAGTAGACGCAGACGGCCCAGGTCTTCGAGTGGTCGGCCACGAGAGCAACCTACCGGCCGGGGCAACGGTGGTGAACGGCCACGGCGGGTAGCCGGCCGGTCCTACACTTCGGCCGTGGTCGATCGAATCGCCGCGGCATCCGACGCGTTGGACCGGGGCGATCTGGAGTCGGCCGAGGAACTAGGCCGCGCCGCCCTCGCCGACGGAAACCTGCTGTCCGCGCGACTCATTCTGGCTCAGGCGCTGGCGTGGCAGGGACGCGGACGTGACGCCGACGCCGTGCTCGCCGAGGTGGATCCGTCGACGCTGAGCGAGACCGATCTGCTGTCGTGGGCCTTGCCGCGGGCGGCCAACCAATTCTGGATGCTCGACGAGCCGGAGCGGGCGACGGCGTTCCTGCGAACCACCCGCGAGCGTGTCTCGACGGCGCCTGCCGGTGCGACGATCGACGCCCTGCTGGGCACGTTCGCCATGAATGCCGGCAGCCCGGCGCGGGCGATGGAGATCTCGGGCCGGGTGCTCGCCTCCGCCGACGCCGACGATCAGGCCGTCGGGTGGGCAGCCGCGGCAGCGGCGCTGTGCCACGCGCGGATGGGGTCGTTCGGCGACGTCGACGACCTGGCGATGCGCGCCGTCGCCGCGGGTCACCCCGGACTGCTACGGTTCACGGGCGCGTTCGGGCAGACGACGGCGGCAGTCCTCGAGGGCGACCTGGACCGGGCTCAGGCACTGGCCGACGGGCTGGTCCGCGCGGCCGATCCGGGGCC
>JAQSXQ010000138.1 GCA_029256565.1 Mycobacterium sp. | reverse complement strand
TTCGCCGGATACGCCTTCGCCCGAATATTCAGCTTCAGTCCGGTGATCGCCGCATCGTCGGGCGTGGTGGCGTATTGCTTCCTCGAGGTGTGGCGCGTGCAGATCCTGAGTTACGGCATCGTGGTCTTCCTGCTGTTGCTGACGGCAGGCAGTGCGCTCCTGGCGGCAAGGGTCCGGCCACCACGAGAACCGTCGGAACGCGCCTAGCCGCTAGGAGCACCCGACCGGCGACTCGACCACCGGCGGGGTGACTTCCAGACTGCCGATGCCGACGGGCGCGTCGCGGAGATCGCCGCTGCCACAGTGGTCGGCCGGTGAGATCCGCACGGGCACCCAGCGAGCGGGCGCCGCAGGCCAGCGCACGCGCAGCTCGTCGATGAAGCCCGCACTGGACTCGAGGACGACGCAGGGCGCCGGAGTGGCCGAGGGCTCCTCGGCCTGATCGATCACGACGGTCATCTCGTCGACGGCGAGCGCACGGGCATTGCCCACCGAGAACACGGTGACCGGCGTCGCGTGTCGAATGTCGATCCGTCCGAACGTGATTCCGCGTGCGTCGTCGATTCCGACGCCCCCGCTGCCGCCCGTCGTCGACGTCGACGAGATGCTGCAGTCGTCGATCGCGAGGCCACTGACTTCGCGTCCGCTCAACGTCTCCGCGCGCACCGCCCAGTTGGTGCACCCGTCGAGTTTTGCGTCGTCGACGTGTACGTCGAAGTCGGTGAAGCGCGGGTCGCCGGTGTCGCTGGGCCGTGCCAGTAGGTGGATGCCGGTGTCGCAGTCGGTTGCGGTGACGTCGGCGACACGCACCGCGCGGCTTGCCACGTAGTTCCATCCCACGTCCGTGCCCGGTGCCGCGGAGTCCACCATGACCGCGGATCCGGCGCGCACCCCGGCGACCGCGAGGGCGCCGAGGGTGACCCGCCGAGCGCCCGCGATGCGGACGCCGTTCGCGGTGCCCCCGGTGACGCTGACGTTGGCGATGGCGAAGTCGGCGTTGGACCAGTCGGTCAGCGTGGGAAATGAAAACGTTTGCGCCGCTGCGTCGATGGCGAACCGCTCGGCGAAGTACGTGACGAGGGCCAGTCCGTCGTCGCCGGTGTCGCGCGCGTCGTATCCGTTGATCTTCGCCCGACGGCAGGCGTTGAAGTGGAGACCGTCGGCCTTGCTGTCGGAGACGCGGAGGCCGGTGACCGCGATACCGGACACCCCCATCATGATGACGCCTGCCTGGGGACTCGACCGTACGGCGCAGTCCGTCAACGTCACGCCGGCAACGGGCGCCCTCGGCTTCGCCCACGGATGCGGCGCGGCGGTACCGGGAGCAGGGCAACCCATCACCCTGATCCCGTCTCCCAGGGATCTGCGGGCACCCGATATCCAGCGAATGTTGACGTTGCGCAACGTGATTCGCCATGCCGGCCCTCGGACCAGGAGGCCGTGGCTGGTGCCGGTGCCCAAGTCCGGGTCGAGGTTGTCCATGAACAGTTCCGCGTCGGGTTCGAAGACGACGGCGACGTCGGAGACACCGGAGATCACGATGGCCGCGGTGCCCGGTGGGTGACGTTGCGCGAACCGGTAGGTGCCCGCCGGGAAATACAATGTGCCGCCTGACCGCACGGCCGCGGCGGCCGCGCGGACGGCCTGCGAGTCGTCGGCGATCCCGTCGCCCACGGCACCGTGTGCCCTGACGTCGACCACCGAACCGCCGTCTCCCCGGCATCCCGCCACGAGCGTTAGGGCGACTGCGGCGGGCAGGCCGGCCAGGAGCCTGCGCCTCGTGGTGCTCACCGCGTGCTCGAGGCCAGTTCCCGGCAGATCGAGTCGGCGGCGAGGGCGGGATCGATCCGCTGCTGCCGCGTGGTGACGTGAGAGCGTCCCCGCACCGCGAGTTCGGCACGCGCCACGTCGTCCTCGCAGTATCGGCGCATCAGCTTGGCAAGGCCCTCGCGGTCGTGCGGGTCGAAGTAGTCGGCGCCGTCGCCGCACGTCTCGCGGAGCACCGGGATGTCCGACGACAGCACGGCCGTACCGCATGCCATGGCCTCCAGCGGAGGCAGTCCTGCGCCTTCGTGCAGGGACGGCATCACCAACAGTTCCGCCGCTGCGACCAGTGCCCGCAGCACCGCGAACTCGACCTGCCCGATCAGCACCACCCGGTCGCCGTGGTCCTCGGCGAGTCGGCGGACCCGTTCGTCCATGGTCCGCACCGTGGCGCCTCCCCCGGCGATGACGAGTTTGTGCGGAACGGTTCCTGCCACATCGGAGAACGCCTCGAGCAGCAGCGGAAGGTTCTTGTACCGCTTCGTGTTTCCGACGTAGAGCAGGTACCGGCCGTCGACCGGGGACAGGCTCGGGTCGGCGGGCGTCAGCCACACCTCGTCGACCGGGATCGGTGCCACCTGCACCCGCGCGGACGACGCGATGCTGCGCACGGCGTGTCGTGCACGGTGACGTAGATCGACATCCGGCGGTTGCGGGGCAGCAGTCGTGCCGCCGGGTACGGGTAGTGCGGCAGCCACACCGCCCGCGGTCGGATTTGGTCGAACGCGTGCCGCCACACCGATTGTTCTGCCGCGGAGTACATGGGCGCGGCTGGATCCGACGCGACGACGACATCGGTGCCCGGGCGCAGTTCGGGCAGGGAGTCTCGACCGGCCAGGACGGCCAGGCACAGACCGTGGCGAGCCGCGGAGTCCTCGAGATACGGGAGATGGGTGCGGATGTAGGTACCGATGCCGCTCTGATGCACGTGGCGGGCATCGAAGAGGAGGTCGACGGGGCGGCCGCTGGTTCGCGCTTCCGGCACATCGCCTCCTGATCTCGATCGGACGGTCCCAGGTTACGGTGCTGTCGATTAGTTCGGCTGCATCCATACCATCCGCCTGGTCACGCCGAGATGGTGAAGTGCTTAGCAGTACACCAGATCACCGATGTTCGGTTACCGTGAGCGAGTGACCAGCGGGCTCGAGGCATTCGACGATTGGCTCAACGGGCTGCTCGCCGAGCGCGCTGCCGAGGCCGGCGAGGACGTCGATCAGTACGTCGTCCGCGCGGTGGCATCGCGCATGATCGCCGACCAGAGGCGGGTCGACAGCCCCGTCATCGACGATTTGCTGACTCACCTCTCCGCCGCCGGCGTCTTTGCCGAATCGGCCATGCCGAGCGTAACCGCCTCGATAACCGACCCGAGTCGGCTGCGCGCCCTGTATGCCACCGGACTGCTCGATTCGCCGCCGGAGGAGATCTACGACCGGATCACCCGCGCCGCGGCCGATGCACTCGACGCACCGTTCGCCCTGGTGTCGCTGGTCGATTCCGATCGTCAGTTCTTCAAGAGCGCGGCGGGCATGGAGATCACGTCTCCGCAGGAAAGGCAGACGCCGCTCAACCGATCGATGTGCCAGTACGCCGTGGCAAACCGCGCGCCCCTGATCCTCGAGGACGCGCGGGCAGACCCGGTGTTCAAGAACCACCCAGCGGTGCGCGATGGCACCCTGGTGGCCTACCTCGGCATACCGCTCATCGATGGCGATGGGAATGCCATTGGCACGCTGTGCGTATTCGACACCAAGCCACGCTTGTGGGGCACTGGACACGTCCAGGTGCTCAGTGACCTCGCTGCGCTGGCGACCGAACGGATCTTCGGCGCCGCGTCCGGCTCGAGCCGCTGAGGACTGCCGTCCAGCTACTCCGGACGGCGGTCGTTTTTTACGATGCTGAACAAATTTCTTGACACAGCCGCTAATTACTCTGCGGAGTCGGCTCGGCACCCCTAAGGTTGGTTATTCGAAGCCGGCGGGGGATGTACTGGATGCAAATGGACGTGAAGGCGAAGGCCGGTACACGGCCGAGTCGGCAGCGCACCGCGCGGCCGACGAACGCCGTGCCGGCACCGCCCGGCCACGCCGCCCCTGCGCCGCACGGCCTCGCCGAACGCCTTCGCTCCGAGTCCGGCTACGTGGCACTCACCGTGACGCTCGACATCTGGGCGGCCGTGTGGGCCGTGTTGCTGGCGCAGTGGTTGACCCCTGGCCCCGTCCACGATCGCAACATCGCGCTCTATTCGTGGATCTTCGTGCCGGTGGTCATCGCCATCCTCGGTACGCGCTCGATGTACCGCCGACGGCTCGACCACCGCTTCCTCGACGACTTCGAACCGGTCGAGACGTCCGTGGCCGTCTCCACGCTGGCGACCCTGACGATCATGCTGCTGCTGGTGCCACCGTTCTCGCCAGGGCAGGTCATCGGCGAGTACGTCCGACCAAGCGACGTGATGGTGCGGATCTGGCTGTGCGCAGCGGTTCTCATCCCTGGCGTGCGGCTCATCAGGTCCCTGGCGCAGCGATACCTGCGGCGGAAGTACCACTTCGGCACGCCCGCGCTGATCGTCGGCTCGGGCCCGATCACCCACCAGCTCGTCACGCGGATGCGTCAGGTCCCCGACTACGGACTGCACCCCGTCGGCCTGCTCGACGATTCCCGGCCGACCGAAGCGGACGGGTTCGACGTGCCCTATTTCGGCACCACCGACAACCTCGAGATCGCCGCTCGCGCAACCGGTGCCGCCGAACTCATCCTGGCGCCCTCGACGGTGTCCGACGAGCGCCTCGCGCGTACCGCGCACGAGGCGCAGAACCTCGGCATGCGGGTTCGGGTGGTGCCGAGGGTGATGGACGCCGTCAGCGGTGGCGCCTGGGTCGAGCACCTCGGCGGCGTACCGCTGATGGTCCTCTGCCGGGTCGACCCGAAGGGTTGGCAGTTCGCGGTCAAGCACGCGTGCGACCGGACGGCTGCGGCGCTGGGCCTGCTCCTCATCTCACCGGTGTTCCTCGGGCTGGCGCTGCTCGTCAAGCTCAGTTCGCCGGGGCCGATCTTCTTCAGCCAGGACCGGATCGGCCGTGACGGCAAGGTCTTCGGCTGCCTGAAGTTCCGCAGCATGCGCCCCCTCGATCCGGCCAAGGCCGGCTTCGAGTTGGCGGCCGGCGCCGCGCCCGGTGGCGTCGAAGGCGACGACAGGCGCACGCGGATCGGCAAGATCATGCGCAAGACCTCACTGGACGAACTGCCGCAACTGGTCAACGTGGTGCGCGGCGACATGAGCCTCGTCGGCCCGCGTCCCGAACGGCCCGAGTACGTGGAGCTGTTCGAGATGCAGGTGCGGCGCTACGGCGATCGCCACCGAGTGAAGGCCGGTATCACCGGTTGGGCTCAGGTGCACGGACTCCGGGGGCAGACGTCGATCGCCGACCGCGCCGAGTTCGACAACTACTACATCGAGAACTGGTCGCTGAACCTGGACTTCAAGATCCTGATCCTCACCGTGCTGGCAGTGCTTCGCAGTGCGGAGGACTGAGCATCTCCGCTCACCCCGCTCACGTAGGCGTGATCCCCGACGGTCTCCGGCGGTGGGCGCAGACACGTGGGACCTCGCTGTCCGCGGCGTATCTGCGCGGCGCGGAGAAGGTCGTCGAGATCCTCCTGGCCCTGCAGCGCAACGACGTTCGGACGGTGTCGGTGTACAACCTCAGCCGGGCGAATCTCGGCCGCCGCGACGACGAACTCGCTGCGGTGTACTCGGCGTCGCTGCACTTCCTCACCACGTTGATCCCCGAGCACTTCGACGGATCCGCGTGCAGCGTGCGGTTGCACGGCGACCGCACGGCGCTGCCTGCCGAGTACGTCGAGGCCGCAGATCATCTCGAAGCCACGATGACCGGCGAGGAGTTCCGGATCAACGTGCTCGCCGCGTATGACGCAGCTGACGAGCTGCGTGCCGCTCACCATCGGGCGGAGCGCGATGGGTGCGACATCTCCGCCGCGTTCGAGATCGGCGAGATCGACCTGGTCATTCGAACCACCCCGGAGCCCCTGCTGAGCGGGTTCCTGCCATTCCAGAGCCAGTACGCACAGCTGATCTTCTTGACGACGCCCTTGAACGACCTTACGGGCAGCCGCATCGACGACATCGTCGCCGACTACCGACGCCTGCCCCGGCTTCGGGGTCGGTAGCAACCGTGGAGTCGATCGGAAACCCGTTGATCATCGGCGCCGGCCCGGCCGGGCTCACCGCTGCACTGAAGCTGGTCGAACGGGGAGCCACGCCGCGGATCTTCGAGGCGACGAGCCACGTCGGCGGTCTGGCCCGCACGCCGACCGACGGCGAGTGGCGGGTCGATCCCGGAGGTCACCGGTTCTTCACCCAGAGCGAGGAGATCCTCGACCTCTGGAAGTCGCTGCTCCCTGCCGACGAGTGGATCTCGGTGCCCCGGCGCTCGGCCATGCTCGTCGATGGTCACTTCGTGCGGTACCCGCTCGTGGGGCGTGATCTGTTGACGCAGATGGGCATCGGGAAGGGAATGCGCGGCGCTGGCAGCCTGCTGTGGTCCCGGCTCTGGCACGACGTGCCGACTCCCGGCACGGCCAGCTTCCGCGAGTGGGGCACCCACGAGTTCGGCAGGCACTGGTACACGAAGTTCTTCGACGGCTACGTGCGGAAGACCTGGCTGGCCGATCCCGCGGAGATCGCGAGCGATTGGGCGAACCAGCGCATCAAGCCGATCTCGTGGCGCAAACCTCGCGCCGACGATCCTATGGAACAGGACGTGTTTCGTTATCCCCGGTTCGGTCCCGGTCAACTGTGGGAGGCGGCGGCGGCCAGACTCGCCGAGGGCGGGACCATCCCGAACCTCGACTCCCAGGTATCCGCTGTGCGGTACGACGGCCGAGGGTGGACGTTGGAGCTGCACGACGGCCAGACGGTGTCCGGGGATGCGGTGTTCTCCAGCATGCCGCTGCGGTTGCTGGTCGAGGCGTTGGATCCAGCACCACCCAGGCACATTCGGGCCGTCGCAGCGGCGCTGCGCCATCGCGCGGTCATCACGGTGGCCGTCGCGTTGCGGCAGCAGTACGACATGCCCTACAACTGGGTCTACACCCCCGGCAAGGAGTTCCGGGTGGGACGGATCCAGAACTACGGGCACTGGTCGCGTGCACTCGCCCCGCACGATTGGAAGGGCAGCTACCTCGGTCTCGAGTACTTCACCCTGCCCGACGAAGACACGTGGGTGGCGAGCGACGCGGGCTTGGGCGCGATCGTCGAGCAGGACCTGCGTGCGCTCGGCTTCGACCACCCGGTGATCGACCACCTGATGATCGTCCGGTCTCGGTTCGCCTATCCCGTCTACGATCCCACGCGCGAACGGAACGTCTCCCGCATCCGGGACTTCCTGCGGCAACACCACCCGACATTGCACCCAATCGGTCGAAACGGCATGCACCGCTACGACAATCAGGACCACGCGATGCTGAGCGCCATGCACAGCGTCGATCGCTACTTCGGCGCCGAAGTCGACCCGTGGCGGGTGAACACCGAGCGCGGGCATCACGAGACCGGCGTTCGGAAGTAGCGGTTCTACGCCGCTCCCAGAGGGTTTCAGAGCGGGGTGGTGTCGCCGTACGTCGCAGATCGCCACTGCGGCAGGGCCTCGCCCTCGTGGCGCCACTGCGCATTGATGTACCAGTCGACGGGCCCGTAGGGACCACCCTGGACGACGATGTCGGAGTCCACGTCGTCGCGACCGCTGACATACGTGACGTTCTCGATGCGGACGCCTTGGCCTGCGACGTCCTGATCCGGGTTCCCGCCGCCGAGTTCCACTGCCCAGAAGGATGTTCCGACGTGGTCGTCCATGGTCACGGTGATGTTCGCGATGTCGAGGTCGTAGACCTGCAGGATCTGCACGCCGTAGCCCGACCCGGTGCCGCGTCCCGGCAGATGCGCCGTGATGTTCTCGAAGGACGCGTCCTTGACCCGGTACAGCACGACGGCGCTGCCGTCCGCGCCACTGGACGACACGTTCCCGAACGACACCCCGGCGATGTCCTGGATGAGGATCCGTCCGGGACCCTCGAGCACCAGGTCGTCGATCGTCAGATTCGCCGACGGCAGGTCGGCGACGTCGAGTGCGCCGCGGATCGCGCCCGCGCCGGTGACGATGACGTCACTGGGATGGTCGGCGACGAGTCGTACGCCGTCGATCACGGAGTCGTGCAGCGACGCCAGCAGGATGCCACCGTTGCCGCCTGCGGTCGGTCCGCTGGCGACCAGGCTTTCGGCGTAGACGTTGCGCAGCGTGATGCCTGCGAACCTGCTCGTCGTCACCGCGGGGGTCTCGACGGCGAGCGACCAGTTCTTCGAACCGCGGATGACGACGTCGGTGATCGACGAGCCCGAGAAGTCCCACCACATGGAGTTCTACGATCCCGGTCTGGGCGCCGTTGATCGTCACGTCCGAGAAGTGGATGTCGCGCGACGCGAGACTCGTCCAGTCCCCGGGGCCGACCGCCTTGGCCGAGTTGAGCTGAATGCCGTAGTCCTTGCCGGACACCGTGACGTCGCTGATGGTGATGTCGTAGCCGCCCTGCACCCGGACGCCGCTGGCGGAGCCACCGGTCACCGTGATGTGGGAGGCGACCGAACCCCCGTTGCTCCATTCGCCGAGGCCGGGTTGATTGAACGGACCGTCCCCCGGGCCGTAGGTCCATGGCTGAGTCGGGTCGTAGTAGGTCACGAAGGCCAGACCGTCGTCGCCGGTGTTCTGGGCGACGAGCCCGTCGACCGTGACCCGGCGGTTCGCGTTGAAGTGCAGCCCGTCGGCCAGCGTGCCGACGGCGGTGAAGTTCGTGACGGTCACGTCGGACGCTCCCATCACGACCGCTCCGGTCTGCGGTGCGTTCACCACACGAGCGTTGACGATCGACACGTACTGCACGGTTCCGGTCGATCCGGTCCAGCCCGCCGGAGGCGGGGAGTCGGATGGCCAGCCGAGCACCGAGATTCCGTCACCGAAGCTTCG
>JAQSXQ010000137.1 GCA_029256565.1 Mycobacterium sp. | reverse complement strand
GGGACCCGCGCTCCCTCGAACACCACCTGGGCGGTGGGCTGTGCGTTCCAGCCCATCTTGTACTCGTCGGCGCCGAAACTCAGTCCCGGCGTGTCCTTCTCGACGACGAACGCCGAGATGCCGCGCGGCCCGTCACCGCCGGTGCGCGCCATCACGACGTACACGTCCGACGCACCGGCGCCCGAGATGAACTGCTTGACCCCGTCGAGGACGTAGGAGTCACCGTCGCGAACCGCCCTGGTGCGCAGCGCGCCTGCGTCGGAACCCGCGCCCGGCTCGGTGAGGCAGTAGCTCGCGATGAGTTCCATCGACGCCAGTCGCGGGACCAGGCTCTTGCGCTGCTCGGCCGTGCCGTAGGTGTCCACCATCCAGGTGCACATGTTGTGGATCGACAGGAACGCCGCGACCGTCGGGTCGGCGTAGGACAGCGCCTCGAAGATGCGCACCCCGTCGAGGCGCCGCAGTCCACTGCCGCCGACGTCGTCGTTGCAGTAGATCGCCGCCATGCCGAGCTCGGCCGCCTCGCGCAGCACGTCGGTCGGAAAGTGCTTGGAGGCATCCCATTCCAGGGCATGCGGTGCGAGGCGCTTCTCGGCGAACGCGGCCGCCGTCTCGGCGATCACGCGTTCGTCGTCGTCGAGGCCATGTAGGTCCATGTAGAACGCGGCCTACTTCATCGTGGGGATGGAGAATTCGGCCCCATCCTTGATGCCCGACGGCCAGCGCGAGGTGACGGTCTTGGTCTTGGTGTAGAACAGCACCGAGTGCGGTCCGTGCTGGTTGAGGTCACCGAAGCCGGACCGCTTCCAGCCGCCAAAGGTGTGGTAGGACACGGGAACTGGGATCGGGACGTTGACGCCGACCATGCCGACCTGAACCTTGGCCACGAAGTCGCGGGCGGCGTCGCCGTCGCGGGTGAAGATCGCCACGCCGTTGCCGTACTCGTGCTTGGAGGGCAGTGCCAGGGCCTCGTCGTAGTCGTGGGCGCGCACGATGCACAGCACGGGCCCGAAGATCTCGTCGGTGTAGATGCTCATGTCCGAGGTGACGTGGTCGAACAGGGTGGGGCCGATGAAGTAGCCGCCCTCGAGGCTCTGGTCGTCGAAGGTCAGCTCGTCGCTGGCCCGCTCGCGGCCGTCGACCACGAGGTCTGCGCCTGCCTCGACGCCCTGGCCGATGTAGTCCTTCACGCGCTCCAGCGCGGCACCGGTGACCAGTGGTCCGTAGTCGGCCTTCGGGTCGAGGCTGTGGCCAACCCGCAGGTTGTTGATCCGCTCGACGAGGCGCGCCCGCAGGCGGTCCGCCGTCTCCTCGCCGACCGGCACCGCGACGCTGATGGCCATGCAGCGCTCGCCTGCGCTGCCGTAGCCGGCGCCGATGAGGGCGTCGACGGCCTGATCCAGGTCGGCGTCGGGCATCACGATCATGTGGTTCTTCGCCCCGCCGAAGCACTGCGAACGCTTCCCGTTCGCCGCTGCGGTCGAGTAGATGTACTGCGCGATGTCGGAGCTGCCGACGAACCCGACGGCCTGGACGTCGGGGTGATGCAGGATGGCGTCGACGGCTTCCTTGTCGCCCTGAACCACCTGGAAGACGCCTGCGGGCAGTCCTGCTTCGAGGAACAGCTCGGCCAGCCGCACCGGTACCGAGGGGTCGCGCTCGGAGGGCTTGAGGATGAACGCGTTGCCGCAGGCCAGCGCCGGGCCAGCCTTCCACAGCGGGATCATCGCGGGGAAGTTGAACGGGGTGATGCCTGCGACCACGCCGAGTGGCTGGCGCAGCGAGTAGACGTCGATGCCGGTGCCTGCGCCCTCGGTGTACTCGCCCTTGAGCAGGTGCGGGATGCCGATCGCGAACTCGATGACCTCGACGCCGCGCTGGATGTCGCCGAGCGAGTCGGCGACGGTCTTGCCGTGTTCCTTCGACAGCAGCACGGCCAGTTCGTCGGCGTTGGCGTTGACCAGTTCGACGAACTTCATCATCACGCGCGCACGGCGCTGCGGGTTCCACGCCGCCCACTCGCGCTGCGCGGCCACCGCGGAGGTGACCGCGGTGTCGACGTCGGCCGCCGAGGCGAGCAGGACCTGGGCCTGCACCTCGCCGGTGCTCGGATTGAGGACGTCGGCGGTGCGGGTCGACGCGAGATCGCTGCGCTGGCCGTCGATGAAGTGCTGGATGCGAGTGCTCATGAGGTGCCCCTAGGCCGCCGATGGCGTAGTGCGGATGTGATTACTAGGAAATCCTAGTAATTGGTCGGCGCGGTCGCAAGGGGGTGGATGAGACCGTCGGCCGGACGTGCGGCGACGGCTACCCGCCGGACGCGCGGCGACGCAACGCGTCGACGAACGCGCGGGTGTCCTCCCACGTCGGGAGCAGGCCGGCAGCGTGCACCTCGGCCAGCGTGGGCGCCGCCGCATCCCGGTCGGACAGCACCGGGTCGGTCAGCGGCCATTCGATGCCGACGGCTGGATCGGTCGCGCGGACGGTGTGTTCGCGGCCCGGCGCGTACGGCGCCGAACACAGATAGGCCACCGTCGATTCGTCTTCCAGTGCCAGGAACCCGTGCGCGAGACCCTCCGACAGGTACACCGATCTGTGCTCGCGATCGTCGAGCAGCACCGAATCCCAGCGACCGAACGTGGGTGAGCCGACCCGGACGTCGACGACCACGTCGAACACCGAACCGCGCAGGCACGTCACGTACTTCGCCTGACTGGGCGGCAGTTCGGCGAAGTGCAGGCCGCGCAGGACGCCCTTGGCCGAGACCGACGCGTTCGCCTGCGCCAGGTCGAAGCGGTGGCCGGTCATCTCGGTGAAGGCGGCGTCGGTGAACCATTCGAAGAACCGGCCGCGCGCGTCGGGATGGATCGTCGGCGTGATCTCCCAGGCACCGGGAACGGACAGCTCCCGAACCGTCACTGACCACGCTCCGCGTAGTTGGCCTCGACGCCGTCCTTCAGCGGACGCCACCAGGATTCGTTGCTCCGATACCAGTCGATCGTCTCCTCGAGACCAGATTCGAAGTCGGTGTGCTTTGGCGCCCAATGCAGTTCGTCGTGCAGCAGCGACGGGTCGATGGCGTAGCGCAGGTCGTGGCCTACGCGGTCGGTGACGTGGTCGAAGTCGTCGGGATCGCGGCCCATCAGCCGTAGCAGGGTTCGCATCACCGACAGGTTGTCGCGCTCGCCGTTCGCCCCGATCAGATACGTCCGTCCGATCGTGCCGCGCTCCAGGATCAGCCACACCGCGCGATTGTGATCGTCGACGTGAATCCAGTCGCGCACGTTCGCGCCCGTGCCGTACAACTTCGGTCGTCGGCCGGACAGGACGTTGGTGATCTGTCGCGGGATGAACTTCTCCACGTGTTGGTACGGCCCATAGTTGTTGGAGCAGTTGGAGATCGTCGCCTGGACCCCGTAGGACCGCACCCACGCGCGCACCAGCATGTCGGCCGCGGCCTTGGTGGCGGAGTACGGGCTCGACGGGTTGTAGGGCGTGGCCTCGGTGAAGCGGGACCCGTCGTCGAGTGGCAGGTCGCCGTAGACCTCGTCGGTCGACACGTGGTGCAGACGGACGCCGTGGCGACGGACGGCCTCCAGCACGGCGAAGGTGCCGATGACGTTGGCGCGCAGGAACGGTTCCGGATCGGCCAGCGCGTTGTCGACGTGCGTCTCGGCGGCGAAGTGCGCGACCGCGTCCGACTCGGCCACCAGCGCGTTCACGAGTTCGGAGTCGGACACGTCGCCGCGCACCAGCGTGATGTCGTCGGTCACCGGATCCAGCGCCTCGGCACTGCCCGCATAGGTGAGTGCATCAAGCACCGTCACCGTCGCCTCGGGGTGCTCGCGCACGACCGCGTGCACGAAGTTGGCACCGATGAAGCCTGCACCACCGGTGACGAGCAGTCGCATGAAACGGATCCTATCGGCGCCGAGGAGGTCAGTAGGCGCCGCGGCCGGCGAGTACGGCGTTGACGGTAGCGGCCGCAATGGCCAGATCGGTGGCCATCGACCAGTTCTCCACGTACGACAGGTCGAGCCGCACCGAGTCCTCCCAGGACAGATCAGACCTGCCGCTCACCTGCCACAGCCCCGTGATCCCCGGCCTGACCAGAAGGCGCCGACGGACGTCGGCGTCGTACGCGTCGACCTCGCGGGGGAGCGGCGGACGCGGACCGACGACGCTCATCTCGCCGCGCAGCACGTTGAGGAACTGCGGCAACTCGTCGATGCTGTAGCGCCGCAGGAAGTGGCCGACGCGGGTCACGCGCGGGTCGTCGCGGATCTTGAAGAGCAGGCCGTCGGACTCGTTGAGGTGCGTGAGCGTGGCCGTCATCGCATCGGCGTCGGCGACCATGCTGCGGAACTTGATCATGCGAAACGGCTTGCCGTCGAGGCCGATTCGATCCGCGCGGTAGAACACCGGCCCCCGGCTGGTCAGCTTGACGGCCAGTGCGGCGCCGAGGAGCGCAGGCAGGAGCATGGTGAGGACCAGCAGTGAGAAGCCGACGTCGAAGGCACGCTTGCCGATCCGCTTGGCCCCGTCGTACTGCGGCTTCTCCACGTGGAGGAGGGGGAGTCCGCTGCCCGCGCGCAAGGTCAGCCGGGGTTCCGCCACGTCCACCATGCCCGGCGACATGACGAGGTCGACGTCGAGGGCCTCGAGCTGCCACGACAGTGAGCGCAGTTCGCTCGCGGTCAGGTCGCCGGACAGGACGACCACGGTGGTCGCTCCGGAGCGGCGCACGGTCTGTGCGAAGTCGCTCTCCACCGGTTCGCCGTCGTCGGTGCCTTCGGCATGCTGGCGCAGGACGCTGAGGGAGCAGGAGCCGATGAGCCGGTAGCCGTGCGTCGGATGCTTGGTCAGCGAGTGGGCGAACTCGTCGACCGCCCGCAAACTGCCAACGGCGAGAACGGGATTGGCGAACCTGCCCCTGCGGTGCTGGGCGCTGACGTACCGGCGGGCCACGTGCCGGTTGAGGGTGAGTGCAGTCATGCCGAGCGGCAGTGCGATCGCCAGATAGCCGCGCGAGAGGTCGAGCTTGAGCAGGCTGGAGATCAGTGCGACCCCCACGAAGGTCGTCATCGTGGCCGTCCACACGCGCCGGTACTCCTCGGTGCCGACGCCGAGCACGCTGCGTGCCCGCGTGCGGAACGCCCCCAGTAGCAGTAGCCAGCCCGCCGCGATCCCGCCCGACACCATGCTGAACGCGGGACCGTCCTCGTTGAAGCCGAACCGCAGTAGTTGCGACGCGAACACCGACGCCACGACGACCACCGTGTCGGACACCTTCAACCACGACGCGTAACGGCGTTGCCAGACCCGCAGCGGCGTGACCGCAGCAATGCGACGGTCGCGCGGCGCGGCCGTCCTCGCCTCGGCTGAGGACACAGTGGTGGACATGTCGTGAAACCCCCCGGCTCACCTGGAAACTACGGGCGCCATCGTGTCACAGAATCGGGGGGCACGACAGTGGCCCAGATCCAGTCCCAGGGACTAGATCTGGCAACCATGGCATAGTCACATCGGAGTTTGCGAGCGCCGCCACGGCGCTGGCGGAGGCTACGACTCCTCGAGTCCCAACGGGCCCGCCAGTTCGGTCAGCGTCGGGATCAGCTTGTCCGAGCCGCCCAGCACCTGGATGGCCACGTGGTCGGCGCCAGAGCCCAGGTGCTCGTCGAGCCGGGCGGCCACCGCCTCGGCCGTACCGTGCGCGACCACCGCGTCGATCAGCTTGTCGCTGCCCGGCTTGGCGATGTCCTCGTCGGTGAAGCCGAGCCGCTTCCAGTTGTTCAGGTAGTTGCTCAGATTCAGGTAGAAGTCCACGGAGCCGCGGCCCACCTCGCGGGCCTCGTCGACGTCCGTGCTGAGCACGACCTTGTGCTCCGGTGCGAGGTAGACGCTGTTGCCGAGGATGTTGCGGGCCTG
>JAQSXQ010000136.1 GCA_029256565.1 Mycobacterium sp. | reverse complement strand
CATCGGCTTGGCCCCCTCCGCCACAGCGGATCCCGACATCGACGGCGAATCCGCGACGGCAGTCATCGAGCAGCTTCGCGAAGAGGGCTTCGCGGTGACGATCAACGGCGTGCCCAGTGGTGACACCGGGCTGCTGACCACCTGTGTGGTGACCGAGATTCACGGTGCCGACACCCCGACGCCCGATCCGACTGCGACGACCCCGGTCTCGGTCGACGTGGCGTGCCCGATTCAGCGAGGCTGACGCCTCGTCTCGACCTGCGCGTTGGTCCCGAGCCACGTCCGGGCTTCCTTCGCCGCGCGCTTGAGTGCACCGTATTCGCCGAAGTAGTCCGCGACGGCACCGGCCGCGGGCAGCATCCCGAGGTAGTGGTAGATGCCACGGGGCTTGGGGCGCTTGACCAATTCGTCGCCGATGGCACGCATCAGCCCGACGAGCTGCAACAGCGCCTTGCCAACGCCCGGCAGTGACCACTCCACGGTGACCGCGTCGGCGGCCGTCACGTCGTCGGCGACTGACGGCGGGCCCGCGAAGTCCCTGTCGCACATGACGACGCCGAGGAGCCGCACGTGCGTGCGGCGGTCGGTGACCCCGAGTTCGCGCGCCACCGCGCACAACACGATGGCCTGGCTCGCGAAGCCGAGGAAGTCCTGTAGCGGGAGGCGGTCGGCGATCACGCCGAAGAAGCCGGGGAACGCCACGGCCACGGTGTTCAGCGCGCCGACCCGCTGCACCCACCAGTCGATCCGCTCGTCGACGTCCATGCCCTCCCACGACGTGGTCCCCGGGACGTCGGCGACGTTGAGCACCCACGCCGCGATGTCGAGCGTGTGACCGACGACGCCCTCGGCGCTCAGATCGCCGGTGCGCTCGCGCAGGCCCAGCGGATCGGCTTGAGCCAGGAGGTCGAGCAGTGGATTGATGATGCCGACCGCGCGGTAGAGGACGCACTCCACGTCGGAGTCGCTGATGACCGGTTTATCGAGCATGCCCATGGCCCCATCCTTGCGTGCGGGTCCCTGGGCCGTCTAATTGCGCTCGGCTCGACCCGTCGACGGCTCGTGACGCTGTAGCGTGGCCGTCGATGGATCGTCCGATGCCATTTCCACGCCGGCCCGCTACGGCGGAGCCGTCCAGCGTGGAGCGCATTCGAGACTCGGCGCTGGAGTGCTTCGCCACCAATGGCATTGCGGCGACGTCACTTCGCACGGTCGCGGAGTCCGCAGGCGTGTCGGTCGGATCGGTGCAACATCACTTCGGTACGAAGGCGGCCCTGGTCGAGTCGGTCAACGATCACGTGCTGAAGGTCATCGGTGGTGCGGTCGCCGCAACCCCGCTGACGACGGCGACCGGCGATCCACTCACCGAGGCAGGTGCCCGGCTGACCTCGATGATCTCGTCGAACGCACACGTCGTCGACTACCTCGCCCGCGCCCTGATCGAAGGTGACGACTTCGGTGCGGAGATCTTCGACGGCCTGCTGGCGCTCAGCACTGCGCAGCGGGAACAGTTCGCCGCGCAGGACTTGCTGCGGCCGGAACAGGACATGGTTTGGGCGGCGCTCAACCCGCTCGTTCTCCGGTTGGGTGCCATGCTCCTGCGGACTCACATCGAGCGCCACCTGGCCGGGCCGCTCACCGAACCCGATCAGCTACGACGGTGGGACGCTGCCGTCACGGCACTCATCCGCCGAGGGCAATTCCGGGACTCGCCACCGCACTGAGCGACCCGGGCTCGCCGTCGTGTCCGTCAGGCCCCCCCGGAGACCCTTGGTGCACGCGTCGTTGCTGATCGGTGGTCCATGCCAGGCGCACCCCTCGAACTCCCAGCTTGCGGTTCAGTACTCCAATACGGCCGTATCGTTTCACGATACGGTCATATTGTCCATCGCCGCATGCTGGTTGCTACACGTCGTCGGCGAACGCCGACCGACGCCGGCTGCGCACGCTGGGAGGTGGCGCGGGCGAGGTCATCCGCATGACGAGCGCCAGCGACTCGTCGGCCGGTATCCCGGCGACGCGACGGAATTCCACTCTCAGCCGCTCCAGCTCGGCACCGTAGGGCGGCGACATCGCGGCCAGTTCGGCGGCGTCGACGGCGTGCAGGAACACCGGCGACAGCGGCTGCACCGCGACCCCGAGTTGCCCCGCCACTATCCACGCCGCCTCGACCGCTGCCCCGGCACGGGCGAAGTCGGTGAGCTGGTCCCCCCGCATCGAGACGATGCCCAGCGCCGACGTCGAGCGGATGCGCGCCGCCGCGTCCTCGCCGAGTGCCGACCCGGCATCCCACCGCGCCAACTCGGCCATCACGTCGGGGCGGCGCAGGAGGTCGAGCACTGCCTGATCGCTCGGGTCCAATTCGAGGCTGCGCACGTCGATCCCCGTGTCCGCCGGCTCATCGCCCGGCCAGCGCAGTTCGGCGAACATCTCGCGGTGCAGCTCCGGCGTGAGGTAGCGGATGCGGTCGCCCGCGGCGAAGATCTTCGCGACGTCGTCGAGAACGGTCGGTTCGGTGAGCAGCGTCAGACGCCCGCCTTCGCTCTCCGCGGCGGCGCGCAACGCGTCGAGCGTCGATTCGGGCAACGGGCGGGGCTCGCCGCGATGCCGGTTCGTCTCCCGCTGCAGCATCGGTTCGTGGAGGTCGGCAAGCCGCGGGTCGGTGCCCGATCCGAGCCGGAGCGTGGCCAGCAGCGGCGTATCGGCACCGGCCTGGGCGACCTCGACCGGCCCCAGCACCTGATCCGCCGCAGCCGCGACCCTGGCGTTGAACAACGCCGCCCCCACCGCGACCGCACTGCCGCGGAAGTTCACGTCCATCAGCGACGTGCGTTCGGGGACGAGCCGGATGACGACGGAGTCGGAGCGCGTCTCCACGTGCCACGGTTGCGCGTTGCCACCCGACGGCGCACGGTTGGCGGCCGCGGCGATCTTGCCTGGGATCGTGGTCGGCTCGTCGGCCACGACGTCGTAATCGGTTGACTCACCGCGTGATTGGGCCGCGGCGGTCATCGGTTCGCGGAGATCGCCGAGAGCGGCCGCCACGTCGACGCGGGCCTGCCCGGACGCGAGCGGCTCACCCAGCCCGATCCGGCGTACCGCCTCCGCGATGACTGCCGCGCCGAGTGTGACCTCGCCGACCAGTTGCGGCCAGGTCGACACCGTGCGCCCCACTTCGAGAAGCGACGCGGTCAGACGTGCCGACGACTGCGTGGGGTCGGCGTGCCGCACCGTGTAGCGGATGCGCTCGTGGCTCGTCAGCTGTGCCAGCCCGGCCGAGTCCATGCCGTCGAGCAGCCCGTGCAGTATCGGGCGGCCGGGTTCGAGGTCGTACCGTTCCACGTCGACCAGACCCCGGTCGCTGGTGACCATCACCACCGGCAGCCCACGGTCGCGCGCGGCTTCCCTGGCGAGCGCCTTCGCCTCCAGTGAGTCGCACTCCTCGACGACGACGTCGAGGCCGTCGAAGAACTCCTCGAGGCAGTCGACGGTCAGCCCGCCGGTGAAGACCTCGACGTCGAGATACGGGTCGATCTCGGCGATCCGGCGGGCCGCAACGACGGCCTTGTTCAGTCCGAGGTCCAGCACGGTCGCCGGGACGCGGTTGAGGTTGGACAGTTCGAGTTCGTCGAAGTCCGCCAGCCGCAGGCGTCCACACAGACCTTCGGTTGCAAGCGTGTGGGCGATGACGTGTCCGACGCTCAGCCCGACCACGCCGATGGTCAGAGCACCCAGCCGCTCCTGCTCGTCGACGGTGATGACGTTGCGGTTGCGGTCGAGCCGCAGCATTCGGAAGGCGCGCGGCCCCAGCACCCCGACGACCATGCGCCGCCACGGGTAGTACGCGAATCGCGGGCGTTCGTCGACGACGTCGGCAGTCGGGACCGGCCGCAGCTGCCGCAGCGTCTCACGCTGCTCGTCGAGCCGGTCGACGAACTCGATGCGCGGGTCGGCGCGCAGCTCCTCAAGGACGCGGTGGTCCCCGGGGTCGGACGGATCGAGAAGCCGGGCGCCGTAGTGCTTCTCGTCTTCCAGCGCGGTCACGCCGGCGCCTCGCCGTCGGACACGGGTGTGGCGTTCCGTCGGCGCACGCGTGCCGGGACCGGTCCCCCCGCCACCATCGTGAAGTGCACGGCCAGCGGGAACGTCGGTTCGGCGGACGTCACCTCGACGCGTCGCATGATCGTGGCGAGGGCGACGCTGGCCTCGAGCATCGCGAAGTGATCGCCGATGCACGACCGCGGACCCCCGCCGAACGGAAGGTATTGCCAGCGGTCGAGTTCCTTGAAGCGCTCCGGGCTGAACCGGTCGGGATCGAAGGCGAGCGGGTCGTCCCACAGCTGTGGGTCGCGTTGCACGGCCATGCGCCCGACCACCATCATCGTCCCTGCCTTCACTCGGTAGCCGCCCACCTGTAGGTCCCGTTCGGCTCTTCGAGTGCCCGTGGCCGCGGGAGGACACAACCGGAGCGCCTCGCGCAGCACCTGGACGGTGTAGTCCAGGCGGGGGATGTCGTCCGGGGTCAACCGGCCCGCGGGGATCGCGTCGACCTCGGCGGCCACGCGGTCCTGAACCTCGGGGTGCCGGCCCAATGCCCAGAGCGCGTACGCCAACGTCGTTGCGGTGGTGTCGTATCCGGCGAACATGAACACGATCAGCTCGTCGGCGATCTCCTCGTCGGTCAGCGTTCGGCCGGTCTCGGGGTCGCGCGCCGCGATGAGCGCCTGGACGAGCGGCGCCTCCCGGGTGGGATCGGAGCGGCATGCGTCGAGGATGTCGAGGGCGAGCCGGTGCACCTTGGCGCTGGCCGCACGGGCGCGGCGGCGTGCCGGCGTCGGCAGCCACCGCGGGGCGCGCACGGGGGACGTGGCCCGGCGCATCGCGTACTGCATGGCGATGCGAAGCGGTTCGGCGACGTCATCGGCCCGCTCGGCCAGGTCGATGCCCAGCACCGATTGGCCGAGCGCTCGCAACGTGAGCGTGCGTGCCTCGACGTCGAGGTCGATGTCGGCGCCGTCGGCCCAGCCGTCCGCCAGAGCCTCTGCGGCGGCGGCCACGTGCCCACCGAACTCCCGGACCCGCTGCTTGGTGAACACGGGCTGGATCGTGCGACGGCGCGGAACCCATTCCTGGTGCGGCAGATTCGCCAGGTTCGCGCCGAGTATTCGCCGCACCTCGTCGAACACCAGCGTGGTCTTGTCGGCCGAACCGTCCTTGACGCCGAGCACGTCACGAATGGCGGCAGGCGACGTGGCGAGGACGATCGTCGGGGTGAGCCAGCGGGGCCCGATGCTGAACCGGGTCACCGGGCCGCCGGCGTCGCGCAGCTTCTCCGGGCCCGTGTGGAACGACCGGACCGCGCGCACACGCTCGAGGTACGGCAGCGGATTCTTTGGCGCCAGTGGCAGATCGGCGACCTCGCGGCCGGCAAGCGTGTCGACCACTGAAAGCCCCCCGGATTCCGATGCGCCGTCGTTCTGGCGTCCCGGATGAGCATAGGGCATTCGGGCAGGAATTGAGCTTGGCTAACGACTGCCGGAGGCGAGCAGGTCGAGCAGTCTCACGTTGATGTCCGATTTCCGCCAGTCTTGTCGGAGCCGACGTGTAAGCGTGGAGGAGTGCACGACGACTTCGACCGCTGCTACCGGGCCGTCCAATCCAAGGACGCCAGGTTCGACGGATGGTTCGTCACCGCAGTGCGCACCACGAAGATCTACTGCCGACCGAGTTGTCCGGTGCGTCCCCCGTTCGCCCGCAACGTTGCGTTCTATCCCACCGCGGCCGCCGCGCAGGGCGCCGGGTTCCGCGCGTGCAAGCGCTGCCGGCCGGACGCATCGCCGGGGTCGCCGGAGTGGAACGTCCGCGGCGACGCCGTGGCGCGCGCCATGCGCCTGATCTCCGACGGCACCGTGGATCGCGAGGGCGTGAGC
>JAQSXQ010000135.1 GCA_029256565.1 Mycobacterium sp. | reverse complement strand
GCGTCGACGGACTCGGGCTTGGCGGTCATGGTGGCGACGACGACGACTGGCATGGTGGCTCCTCGTGACTCTTCGATGAGTGATTCGGCGCACACACTACTGGGCCGCCGCTTAGGTCACCTCACTAACTGGCGACCTCACCGATCACGTCGTCGCCGACGTCGCCGCACTGGCACCGCGCTGGTCGATCTCGGTGACCTCCTCCGCTCCGACGAGGTAGAGCCGCGCGGTCGCCAGATCGAGGAACATGCCGACGACCGTCACCGATCCCTCGGCGATCCGCTCGGCGACCTGGGGGTGCCGCTGTACGGCCTGCACCTGGGTCGCGACGTTCACGACGCTCAACTGATCGGCGCCGGTGAAGCCGGCTTCGGCGGCGGCACGTGCCACCGGGTGGTAGTCGCGGAACGCCGCGAGACTCTCGGCGCCGTGGTCGAGCCACCGTTCGACGGATCCTCGCGCGGTGCCGTGCATCAGGTCGTGCATCGCGTCGCAGCCGGAGTGGCCGCAGATCGCAATGGTCCGCACCGACAACCGCTCCACCGCATAGCTCAGCGCCGACTCGACCGAGAGGTCACCGCCCACCAGGTTGCCCACGTTGCGCACGTTGAGCAGTTCTCCCGGCGCGCTGTCGGTGATCAGGTTGGGCAGGATCCGGGCGTCGGCACAGGTCACCAGCATCGTGTGCGGATCGTGGGCGGCATCGGCGTCGGCCATCCGCAGCAGTGGGGCAAGACCGTTGTTGAAGCGGTCGACGCCTCCGGCGAACTGAGGCGGCAGGATCGACCGCAGTGCGGAGATCGCCCGTCGGCCCTCGGTGTCACGGCGCGGCGGCCGGTCGTGGGCGAACTCCATTCGCGCCGTGCCGGTTTCGGTCACCGTCACCTCGTCACCCTTGTCGCGGCGCTGACGGATCCACTCCGTCAGGGTGTCCATGGCCGCGTGGTCCAGGTAGTCGACGTTGAGGTCGACGAACACCTCGGCGCCCGGCGGGATGCTCGCCAGCGCCGCGGTCAGTCGCGGCAGGGCCAGGAAGCTGCACGATCCGGTGATCGCGACGTGCCAGCGGGCGGGGCCGTCGGTCTCGATGCGATCGGTCAGGTCCTCGGCGACGATCGACACCCGCACGATGCGCCACGCGGCGATGGCGATCGCGAGCACCAGTCCGATCATCACGCCCTCGAGGAGGTTGAGGAAGACGACTGCCGCCAGCGTCACGCAGTAGATGACCAATTCGCCGGTGCGGCGGGCCAGGTCGATGTGCGCAAGCTTGACCAATTGGATGCCGATGACGATGAGCAGCCCGGCCAGCGCGGCATTGGGGATCATCTCGACGACGTTGACGAAGAACACCGAGAACAGCAGCAGCCACACGCCGTGCAGCGCCGCCGACGCGCGGGTCTTGGCACCTGCCGTGACGTTGGCCGTGCTGCGGACGATCACGCCGGTGACGGGCAGTCCGCCGAGCAGTCCGGAGCCGACGTTGGCGGTGCCCTGGCCGACGAGTTCCCTGTTGAAGTCGGTGCGCGGACCGGTGTGCATCTTGTCGACGGCGGTCGCCGACAGCAGGCTCTCGACGCTCGCGATGAGGGCGACGGTGAGCACGGCGATGGCGATCGCGCTCCAGGTGCCCTCCGGCATCTCCGGTAGGCCGATCGCGTCGATCACCGACTCGTCGAGCGTGATGCGGTCCGTGTTCAGGCCGGGCAGGTAACTCACGGCCGTGGCCAGCACCACGGCGACGAGCGCCGCAGGCACCACCCGGACCGTGCGGGGGGCGAAACGCCAGAGCAGCATCACCGCGATGACCAGGCTGCCGACCAGCACCTCCGACCACTGCGGTGCGGCCACCTGGCCGGGCAGTGCCGTCAGGTTCTCCCAGGCGTTGCTGCGCGGTCCGCCGCCGAGCAGGACGTGCACCTGCTGCAGGGCGATGGTGATGCCGATGCCCGCGAGCATCGCGTGCACGACGATCGGCGCGATGGCCAGTGCTGCGCGCGCAATCCGACTGAGCCCCAGCAGGATCTGCATCACCCCCGCGGCGGCGGTGATGGCGCACGTTGCCTTCCAACCGAATTGCGCGACGAGTTCGGCCACGACGACGGTCAGTCCGGCGGCGGGACCCGAGACCTGCAGCGGCGACCCGCCGACGACCGCGCAGACGATGCCGCCGACGATCGCGGCGATCAGCCCGGCGACCACCGGTGCCCCGGATGCCACGGCGATGCCGATCGACAACGGCAGTGCGACAAGGAAAACCACGAGCGACGCCGGGAGATCGTATCGAAAAACATTGCGTAACAATGGTTTAACATTGGCGAGATCGGTCGTCGCGTTCACCGTGTCGAGAGTAGCGGCGGCTACGGAATCCGTCGCGTTACCAATCGGTGACGCTAGCCACGTTTGGCGAAGGCGCAGGTCGGCAACGGTGCGGCGGCGGAGTGCATTCCGTTGCCCGATGGATGCCTACTTGTTACCCGTGTGGCTGATGGTGCAAATGGGTCCTCTGCGACTAGGCTGACCCGCATGGCAAGTAAGACCGTCAACCGATCTGGCTCGCGAAACACCAGGTCGGGGGCGGGTTCCCGAGGCGCCTCGGCACCGAAGCGCCCGGCCGCACCACGAAGGAAGCCGCAGAAGCGCAGCACGGGCAACTCCGCGGCCGGTTCCGCGGGTGCCGCGGTGGGCCGTGGCGCCCGCGCCGGGTGGTTGATGCTCGCGAAGGGCGCGGGCGGCACCGCCCGCTCCATCGGGCGTGCGCGCGACCTCGAGCCGGGTCACCGGCGCGACGGCATCGCGCTGGCCCTACTCGGCGTCGCCGTCGTGATCGCCGCCAGCTCGTGGTTCGACGCTGCCCGTCCGGTCGGCGGCTGGATCGACGTCGCGGTGCGCACGCTCGTCGGCTCGGCCGTGGTGCTGGTTCCGCTGCTGCTCGCGACCATCGCCGTCGTCCTCATGCGCACCGAACCGCAACCCGACATCCGGCCGCGCCTCATCCTCGGGTCCACGATGATCGCGCTGCCCGTCCTCGGGCTGTGGCACCTCTGGGCCGGAGCCCCGGCCGATCCAATCGCGCGGCGTGGCGGCGCGGGGTTCGTCGGCTTCGCCATCGGCGGCCCGCTCTCCGACGGCCTCACGCCGTGGATCGCCGCGCCACTGCTCGTGATGGGTGCGCTGTTCGGCGTCCTGCTCATCACCGGCACCACCATCCGCGAGGTACCCGCCACGCTGCGCGACCTGTTCTCGACCGGGTACCGCGACGACGACTACGACGACGAGTACGACGACGACCTCCCGCCCCATGCGTCCGGCAAGGCGCAGGACGAAGACTTCTCCGACGGCTACTACGACGACCCCGCCGCCTACTCCCGCGACGAGGCGCCCGCGTGGCCAGGTGCCGCTCCCGCGTCCCTCGTGGCAGCCCCGGTCGCCCCGCCGTCCGGTGGGACGCCGTACGACAACTACCCCCTCGAGGACGAGGCGCCTGCTGCGCCGGAGCCGGCCCGCGCCGCCAAGCGCAAGAAGGCACCCAAGAAGCAGGAGACCCTGGTCCTCGACCGCGTCGTCGAGGGGCCGTACGCATTGCCGTCGCTCGACCTGCTCATCGCAGGCGATCCGCCGAAGCTGCGCAGCGCCGCCAACGACGCGATGATGGACTCGATCAACTCGGTCCTGCAGCAGTTCAAGGTGGACGCCGCCGTCACCGGATGCACCCGCGGGCCGACCGTCACCCGCTACGAGGTGGAACTCGGGCCGGGCGTGAAGGTCGAGAAGATCACCGCCCTGCAGCGCAACATCGCCTACGCCGTCGCGACCGAGAGCGTCCGCATGCTCGCGCCGATCCCCGGCAAGTCGGCCGTCGGCATCGAGGTGCCCAACACCGACCGCGAGATGGTCCGGCTCGCCGACGTCCTCACCGATCCGGGCGTGCGCAGCGACCACCACCCGCTGATCATCGGCCTCGGCAAGGACATCGAGGGCGAGATGATCTACGCCAACCTCGCCAAGATGCCCCACCTGTTGGTCGCGGGCTCGACCGGCTCCGGCAAGTCCAGCTTCGTGAACTCGATGCTGGTCTCGCTGCTGACGCGCGCCACGCCCGACGAGGTGAGAATGGTGCTGATCGACCCGAAGATGGTCGAGCTGACGCCCTACGAGGGCATCCCGCACCTGATCACCCCGATCATCACGCAGCCGAAGAAGGCGGCAGCCGCGCTGGCGTGGCTGGTCGAGGAGATGGAGCAGCGCTACCAGGACATGCAGGCGTCGCGCGTCCGGCACATCGACGTGTTCAACGAGAAGGTCCGGTCGGGCGAGATCACGACGCCGCTGGGCAGCGAGCGGGTCTACAAGCCCTACCCCTACATCCTGGCGATCGTCGACGAGCTGGCCGACCTGATGATGACCGCGCCGCGCGACGTGGAAGAGGCCATCGTCCGCATCACGCAGAAGGCCCGCGCCGCGGGCATCCACCTGGTCCTGGCCACGCAGCGACCGTCGGTCGACGTCGTGACCGGTCTGATCAAGACCAACGTGCCGTCCCGGCTGGCGTTCGCGACGTCGTCGCTGACCGACAGCCGCGTCATCCTCGACCAGCCCGGCGCCGAGAAGCTCATCGGCATGGGCGACGGCCTGTTCCTCCCGATGGGCGCCAACAAGCCGATCCGACTGCAGGGCGCCTACATCTCCGACGAGGAGATCCAGGCCGTCGTCGAGGCCACCAAGGCCCAAGCGGAGCCGGAGTTCATCGAGGGCGTCACCGCCGCCAAGGCGACGGGGGAGCGCAGTGACGTCGACCCCGACATCGGCGACGACATGGACGTCCTCCTCCAAGCCGTCGAACTCGTCGTGTCGTCGCAGTTCGGCTCGACGTCGATGCTGCAGCGCAAGCTGCGCGTGGGATTCGCCAAGGCGGGCCGCCTGATGGACCTGATGGAGACCCGGCAGATCGTCGGGCCGTCAGAGGGATCGAAGGCACGCGAGGTGCTCGTCAAGCCCGACGAGCTGGCGGGCACCCTGGCACTGATCCGCGGCGGGTCGGACGCCAACGGGGCCGACGCCGAGGAGCCCGACTTCTAGCTCGGGCACACCGAGTGCCTCGATGCCTAGAGCAGCAACAGCATTCGGGTGTTGCCGAGGGTGTTGGGCTTGACGTAGGAGAGGTCGAGGAACTCGGCGACGCCGATGTCGTAGGACCGCCGCATCTCGTCGTACACCTCGGCGGTGACGGGCGTGCCGTCGATCTCCTCGAAGCCGTGCGAGGCGAAGAAGTCGGTCTCGAAGGTCAACACGAAGATGCGCTCGAGCCGCAGTTCGCGCGCCACGTCGAGCAGCCGCTCGACCACGGCGTGTCCGACGCCGCGGCCGCGGACCTTCGGGTGGGCGGCGACGGTGCGCACCTCGCCGAGGTCCGACCACAGCACGTGCAGAGCCCCGCAGCCCACCACCTCGCCGTCGAGTTCGGCCACCCAGAACTCCTGGACCGCCTCGTAGAGGGTGACGAGGTTCTTCTCCAGCAGGATCCGGCCGGCGTAGATGTCGACGAGAGCCTTGATGTGCGGCACGTCCGACGTACGGGCACGACGGACCACGAATCCGTCACTTCCGGGCGCCTCGGTCACAGCAGCGAGGGTATCCGCATGCGCAACGGATATTCTGTTGCGGTGCCGAGCCAGTCTGAGAGCAATCCAGTGGTTCCGCACGTCAGCGTCGTCAACGTCGCCAACCTCCTGACGGGCCTGCGGGTCGTACTGGTCCCGGTGTTCCTCGCGGCGCTCTTCGTCGGCGACGGACACGAAACGTTCTGGCGGTTGGTCGCTTTCGCCGTGTTCACCGTCGCGGTCATCACCGACCGGATCGACGGCGAGATCGCCCGCGCCTACGGCATGGTGACCGAGTTCGGCAAGCTCGCCGACCCGATCGCCGACAAGGCGCTGATCGGCGCCGC
>JAQSXQ010000134.1 GCA_029256565.1 Mycobacterium sp. | reverse complement strand
TGACCCGCCGCAGCGTTTCCAGTCGGCTCGCCGGCGGCGCGATCTATCTCATCGAGCTGTACCGGAACATGATCTCGCCGTTCCGTCCCCCCGCCTGTCGCTTCACGCCGACCTGTAGCCAGTACGCGGTCGACGCGCTGCGCGGCCACGGTCTGATGCGCGGAGCATGGCTCACGATCGCGAGGCTCGCGAAGTGCGGCCCGTGGCATCGGGGAGGATGGGATCCGATACCCGAACCGCGGCATGACCACCACACCCACGTAGCTGACGAGGCCGCGACGCTGAGGAGCGATTCACTTGTTTAACTGGGCGAGCCTGGACTACATCTATTACCCGGTCTCGGCGATCATGTGGCTCTGGTACAAGCTGTTCGCCTTCCTGCTGGGACCGTCGAACTTCTTCGCCTGGGCGCTCTCGGTGATGTTCCTCGTCTTCACGCTGCGCGCGATCCTCTACAAGCCGTTCGTGCGGCAGATCGAGACCACGCGGCAGATGCAGGAGCTGCAGCCTCAGATCAAGGCGCTGCAGAAGAAGTACGGCAAGGACCGCCAGCGCATGGCGCTCGAGATGCAGAAGCTCCAGAAGGATCACGGGTTCAACCCGATCCTCGGCTGTCTGCCGATGCTGGCCCAGGTCCCGGTGTTCCTCGGGCTCTACCACGTGCTGATGTCGTTCAACCGGACGCAGACCGGGTTCGGGCGGCTGGGTCTGAGCGTCGAGGAGAACCGCTCGCTCGGCAACTACCTCTTCAGCGCCACCGACGTCGGACACTTCCTGGACGCCAACCTCTTCGGTGCCCCGCTCGGCGCGTCGATGATCCAGACGGTTGGGCTCGGTGCGTTCACGGAGTTCGACCGGATGGCAGTGATCTTCACCGGCATTCCGCTGATGATCATCGCGGGCATCGCGACCCACTTCAACAGCCGTGCCTCGGTCGCCCGTCAGAGTCCCGAAGCCGCGGCCAACCCGCAGACCGCGATGATGAACAAGCTCGCGCTGTACGTCTTCCCGATCGGCGTGGTCGTCGGCGGCCCGTTCCTTCCGCTCGCCGTGATTCTGTACTGGGTGTCGAACAACATCTGGACCTACGGGCAGCAGCACTACGTGTTCGGCAAGATCGAGAAGCGCGAAGAAGCCGAGAAGCTGGCGATCAAGGAGCGGCAGGCGTCCAACGCACCCGCGCCGGGTGCTCGTCCCAAGAAGGGCGCCAAGCCGGCGCCGGGTGCGAAGCCGGTCGCGGGCGGCAAGCCGGTCAAGGCGACTGAAGCCACCGAGCCCACGGTTGAGGACGTCGAGTCGACGGCCATCGTCGAAGACGGCGAGGCGCCGGTCGACACTGCGTCGCCTACAACGACGTCGCCGACCAAGAAGCCGGCCGCGAAGAACGCCGCCGCCAAGAAGCCACCCGCGAAGGGCAGCACCAATGGTGCTGCCAAGAACGCTCCGCGCCGGAACACGACGAACCGGCCGCGCAAGCGACGAACTTGACCGGAAACGCACGCGGGTAGTCACCCGTGCTTCGACCGGTGAACGAGGAAGGACGAAACATGACAGACGCGGATACGACCGAACGCACTGCTGAGGCGGAGGAGCCCAAGACCGAGGATCTCGAGGAGCGCCTCGTCGCCGAGGGGGAGATCGCCGGCGATTATCTCGAGGAACTGCTGGATCTACTCGACTTCGATGGCGACATCGATCTGGACGTCGAGGGTGACCGCGCAGTCGTCAGCATCGACGGCGGCACCGACCTCAACAAGCTCGTCGGGCGCAAGGGTGAGGTACTCGATGCGCTGCAGGAGCTGACGCGGCTCGCCGTGCACCAGAAGACGGGGGAGCGCAGCCGCCTGATGCTGGACATCGCGAAGTGGCGTCGCCGTCGCCGTGACGAGCTGGCGGCCCTTGGCGACCGCATCGCCCGTCGCGTGCTGGAGAGCGGTGAGCGCCAGTCGCTGGATCCGATGACGCCGTTCGAACGCAAGATCGTGCACGACGCAGTGGCCGCCGTCGAGGGCGTCCGCAGCGAGAGCGAGGGCGCAGAGCCGTCGCGTCGCGTCGTCGTGCTGCTTGGCTGAGTGTCTCGACGTGAGCGCGGCTCACGCGGAGTTACATCCATGTAGTTCTCTGGGACGAGCGGCGGAGGGATGTTTCACGTGAAACACGGCGAAGCACCTCCGACGCCACCAGAGGCCGCGGCGGTGTTCGGCCCAGCCCTTGGGGCGGCCGAGCACTACGCCCGGATCCTCGCCGGCGCCGGTATCGAACGCGGGTTGATCGGGCCCGCCGAGGTCGACCGGCTGTGGACCCGGCATGTCCTCAACAGCGCCGCAATCGCGGAACTTGTCGACGATGGCGAGGCGGTGGCCGACGTCGGCAGCGGTGCAGGACTTCCCGGGATTCCGTTGGCGCTCGCGCGTCCCGGAGCCCGGGTGATCCTCGTCGAGCCGCTCCTGCGCCGCTCCGAGTTCCTCACCGAGATCGCCGACGAACTCGGACTCGACATCACCGTGGTACGCGGCCGGGCGGAGGACAAGGATGTCCGGCGAGCCGTCGGTGAGATCGACGCCGTGACGTCCCGAGCGGTCGCCTCACTCGACAAGCTCACCCGATGGTGCGCGCCTCTCCTCCGAGAGGGCGGCCGCATGCTGGCGATGAAGGGCGAGCGCGCAGCCGACGAAGTGGACGAGCATCGGCGCGCCATGGCGTCGCTGGGTGTAGAGGACGTAAGGGTGGTGAAATGTGGCGTGAGTTTCTTGACTCCACCCGCAACCGTGGTCGTCGGACGGCGAGCGGTGCGGACGTCGCGGTCGCGACGGCCGACACGACCGAGCAGGAGCAAGTCATGACACCACCCATCCGCCGGACGACGCTGGGTCCGCCCACCGACGAGGCACCGGCTCCCGTTTCACGTGAAACATCGCCGGGTCTTGCGACGCCGGACTGGCAGGACCCCACGATCGACACACCCATCGGTCAAGAGGCCGAGCGCGCCGTGCGGGTCCTGCACCGCGCCAAGGGTCAGGGTCTGCCGCGGCCGCCGCGGCAGCGGGTCTTCACGATCGCCAACCAGAAGGGCGGCGTGGGCAAGACCACCACCGCCGTGAACGTCGCGGCGGCGCTGGCGCTGCAGGGATTGAACACCCTGGTGATCGACCTCGATCCGCAGGGCAATGCGAGTACGGCTCTGGGCGTCGAACATCGCCCGGGCACCCCGTCGTCGTACGAGGTGCTCATCGGCGAGATAACCCTCGAGGAAGCGCTGCACCGCAGTCCACACAACGAGCGGCTGTACTGCGTGCCCGCCACGATCGACCTCGCCGGCGCCGAGATCGAGTTGGTCAGCATGGTGGCCCGTGAGACTCGGCTGCGCAACGCGTTGGCCAGTCTCAAGGAACATGACTTCGACTACGTCTTCATCGACTGCCCGCCCTCGCTGGGACTGCTGACCATCAACGCGTTGGTCGCGGCGCCCGAGGTCCTGATCCCGATCCAGTGCGAGTACTACGCACTCGAAGGCGTGGGCCAGTTGCTCCGCAACATCGAGATGGTCAAGGCGCACCTGAACCAGGGGCTCAACGTGAGCACGGTCATCCTGACGATGTACGACGGGCGCACCCGGCTGGCGGATCAGGTCGCCGAGGACGTTCGAGCGCACTTCGGCGACAAGGTGTTGCGGACCGTCATCCCACGCAGCGTGAAGGTGTCCGAGGCGCCCGGCTACGGCATGACGATCCTCGACTACGACCCGGGTTCACGTGGCGCCATGAGCTATCTCGATGCAAGTCGGGAGATCGCCGAGCGCGGCAGCAGGACGACACATTGATCACGACGGAGGGATGGCGATGACGCAGCCACAGCGCAAGAGGACCGGTCTCGGCCGCGGACTGGCATCCCTCATCCCCACGGGTCCCGCCGACGGCCCCGCCGGAGCCGGCGACATGGGCCCGCGCATGGGGGATGCCGCAGCCGACGCCATGTTCGGTGGTCCACCACAGCCGCCCGTGGTGACGTCGGAGGTCGGTGCGGTGTACCGGGAGCTGGACCCGGCGTCGATCGAGCCCAACCCACGTCAGCCCCGCACGGTGTTCGACGGCGAGGCGCTGGCCGAACTGGTGCACTCAATCCGCGAGTTCGGGCTCATGCAGCCGGTCGTCGTACGCCCGGTGGACACCGACGGCGGCGCGCCGCGTTACCAGCTCGTGATGGGGGAGCGGCGGTGGCGCGCGGCTCAAGAGGCCGGGCTGGCGACGCTACCCGCCATCGTTCGGCAGACCGCCGACGACAGCATGCTGCGTGATGCACTGCTCGAGAACATCCACCGCGCACAGCTGAACCCACTGGAAGAAGCTGCGGCCTACCAACAGCTGCTCGACGAGTTCGGTGTCACCCACGAGGAACTCGCCACCCGGATCGGCCGATCGCGGCCAGTGATCTCGAACATGATCCGCCTGCTCCGACTCCCGGTTGCGGTGCAACGACGCGTGGCCGCCGGCGTGCTCTCCGCCGGGCATGCCCGCGCGCTGCTGTCGCTCGAAGGCGGTCCGGAAAAGCAGGAGGAGCTGGCGGCCCGCATCGTTGCGGAGGGGCTATCGGTCCGCGCCACCGAGGAAGCCGTGACACTGGCCAACCGGGAGGGCCCGGTCACCGGTCCGGCACCGCGCCGCAAGCCGATCCAGATGCCGGGTCTGCAGGAAGTTGCTGAAAACCTGTCGTCGGCGTTCGATACCCGCGTCACGGTGAGCCTCGGCAAACGCAAGGGCAAGATCGTGGTCGAGTTCGGCTCGGTCGACGACTTGGAGCGAATAGTGTCGATTATGAACGCTGCGAAGTGATGACCCACCACACCGCCTAATTACGTCACTGTGACACATGTTGGCCCGGCGTCGGTGCTCGACGCGGCTCCGAGGAGGAAAACCGTTGTCCGACAGCTGTATTCGGCTCCGAAGGCGGTCGAGGTGATCCCGGAGGCGGGCGATCGGACGGCGCCGCCGGGGTTCACTATCCTTGAGGGGCAGAATCGGTCGAAGTCGGAGAACGGGGGAGCATAGTGTCCGCACGGATCTCCCCGCTTCAGCTTCAGGGGTTCGAACAGCTGCCGAAGCATGCCAGGCGCTGCGTGTTCTGGGAAGTCGACCCCGCGACCCTGCCCGACGACCACCATCTCGCCGACCCGGAGTTCGAGAAGGAAGCGTGGCTGTCGATGGTCATGCTCGAATGGGGGTCGTGCGGCCAGGTGGTTCAGCCCGTTCGGTCGGGCGACGACCCGATGGGCTCGCCCATGCCGGACGACGAGGCGCCGTGTCTCGGATATGCGTTCTACGCGCCGCCGCGTGCGGTCCCGCGCGCGGGTCTCTTCCCGTCTGGACCGGTGAGTGCCGATGCCGTCCTGCTCACCTCGATCGGCGTGGAGGCCGGGACCGAGGGTGAGACCCTGACGCGGGGACTCGTCGCCGCCGTCGTCGCCGATTTGGTTCGACGTGGTGTGCGCGCGCTCGAAGCCTTCGGCCGGACACCGGAGGCCGCCGAACTCGCCGACCCGCGCGCAGTGGATCCGGAACTGCGTCCGGTGGTCCGTGCACTCGGCGACTGCTCGACCGATCAATGCGTCGTCGAGGCGGACTTCCTCACCGACGTCGGGTTCGTCGTCGTCTCAGAGCATCGCTACTTCCCGCGCCTGCGTCTGGAACTCGAGCAGGGTCTCGGCTGGAAGGCCGGCGTCGAGGCGGCACTGGAGCGACTGCTGGAGAGTGCGCAGCTGACGCAGCCCGTGGGGGCCGGCGCAGCGCGCTGATTCCAGGTCAGCCGTTGGCGGCTTGCTGCTCCACGGAGAGTTCGTGGGCGAGCAGCTCTGCGAACGTGAAAGTCCCTGTGGGACGGTCGTTCTTGCCGAGCAGGTACAGCCGCTTCACCGCGGCGAGGATGCCCTCGGCGATGGCGTCGCGGGTGTTCGCCGA
>JAQSXQ010000133.1 GCA_029256565.1 Mycobacterium sp. | reverse complement strand
GGCAGCACGACAGTCGTATTCGACGTCACCTCGCCGTTCTGGCGGACGGTGATGATGGCGTCCTCGTCGTTCGGGGAGCGGGGGATCTGGTCGAGCCCGCGCGGCAGGAACGGGATCGCGAAGCCTGCCGCCTCGTCGAGCCTGCGGTCCAGCCGCTCCTTGCGGTCGTTGGTGATGCCGATCCACACGATCGCGCCGACGATGCCCACCACGATCGCCGCGGCGATGGCCGTCGCGAACGCCACGCGCGTCCGCAGCGACGGAGTGCGCTTGAACGACCGCGAGAAGACGTTCACGCGCTCGCCTTACTGCTGCCTGAGCACGAAGCCCACGCCGCGCACCGTGTGCAACAACCGCGGAGCGCCGCCGGCCTCCAGCTTGCGGCGCAGATACCCGATGAACACGTCGACGACGTTGGTGTCGGCGGCGAAGTCGTAACCCCAGACCAGCTCGAGCAGTTGTGCCCGCGAGAGCACGGCCGTCTTGTGCTCGGCGAGCACCGCGAGCAGGTCGAACTCGCGCTTGGTCAGGTCGACGTCGGCGCCGTTGACGCGTGCGCGGCGGCCCGGGATGTCGACCTCGAGCGGCCCGACCGAGATGGTCTCCGAGGAGAACGTGGCCGTCGATCCGCGCCTGCGCAGCAGGGCCTTTACCCGCGCCACCAGTTCGGCGAGGACGAACGGCTTCACCAGGTAGTCGTCGGCGCCCGCCTCCAGACCCGCCACCCGGTCGTCGACGGAGCTGCGCGCCGACAGCACGCAGACCGGCACGTCGTTGTCCATCGCGCGCAGCGCCGTCACGACGCTGACGCCGTCGAGCACGGGCATGTTGATGTCGAGGACGATCGCGTCGGGTCGCGTCTCGGTCGCACTGCGCAGCGCCTCGGCGCCGTCCACGGCGGTGAACACCTCGAACCCGGACAGCCGCAGCCCCCGCTCCAGCGACGCGAGCACGTCGGGATCGTCGTCGACCACGAGTACCCGGGGAGACGAACCACTCCCTGCGCCAGAGTCCATGCGGCCAATCTTGCCCGATACCCCTCCCGCGATGCGGGAGGCGCGTGAACGCCAGGTGACACCAAACCCGAGATCGCGCGCTCGAAGCGCAGAAACCACGTCTGCACTGCTAGCTTCGTCAGTCGTGCAACCGAACGCTCCGGGTGTGATCGTCCAGCCCGACGACGGCGTCGAACCGGTCCGGGCGTTCATCGCCTCGGCCGCGCACACGCTGCTGATCAAGCAGTTCACCTTCACCGACGAGACGCTGATCGAGGCCGTCATCGATCGCAGGCGCGCCGGTGTCGACGTGCGGGTCATGCTGAACGCCAAGCGATCCGGCGGCGACCGCGCCAACGACGACACCTTCGCCCGGTTGGGCGACGCGGGCATCGACGTCAAGTGGGCGAACCCGTTGTTCTACGTCACCCACGAGAAGTCGATCGTCGTCGACGGGACGGCAGCCCTGGTCGCGACGTTCAACCTGTGCGAGAAGTACTTCACCCGGACGCGGGACTACGGCGTCGTCACCGTCGATCCGGCCCAGATCGCCCAGATCACCGAGGTCTTCGACGCCGACTGGAACGAGGCGGACTGGCAGCCGTCGCCCTGCCACGGCCTGCTGTGGAGCAATGCGAACTCGCGCCTGCACATGGCCCGCTTCATCGACACGGCCACCAGGCGCATCGACGTGCAGCACCCCAAGTACGTCGACGCGGTGATCCTGGACCACCTCGCGGCCGCCGCCGACCGCGGCGTCAAGGTGCACGTGCTCTGCGGCGGCAGGCATGGCATCAGCGAGTGGGACGTGCTCGACACGTTCGCCTCGCTGCGCACGCTGCGCCGGTTCGGGGTGAAGGTGCACAAGCAGAAGAACCTGCGCGTGCACGCCAAGCTGATCATCGTCGACGACGAACGCGCGCTCGTCGGCTCGATGAACATCGACCGCAGTGCGTTCGACCTCCGTCGTGAACTCGGCATCACGACGTCCGACCCGATGATCGTCAAGCGCCTCAAGGCCGTCTTCGACGAGGACTGGGAACTGTCGCACCACTACTCGCCGCCGGACCCGCTGCACCCCGAGTTGCACCACGACGACGACGCGTCCGACTTCCCATCGGACTCGACGCTCGTCCATGAGTGAGGCCCGGCCGCCCTCCCTGGTCGACGTCGCGTGGACGTTCAACCACATTGCGCTGGCTTCGTTCGGCGGCGGACTGTCGGCGTGGTCGCGCGAGGTGCTCGTCGTCGAGAAGCAGTGGCTGGGGGAGGAGGAGTTCCTCTCGGCGATGACGATGTGCCGCATCCTGCCCGGCGCCAATCAGGTCAACATGGCGGTGTTCGTCGGCACCAAGATGCGGGCCGTGCCCGGTGCGGTCGCCGCCGTGCTCGGGCTGTGCGTGGTGCCATTGGCGATCGTGCTGTTCCTGTCGTGGCTGTACTTCCGCTTCAAGGAGGTGCCTGCCGTCGCCGGGGTGCTGCACGGCGCGTCGGCCGCCGCGGTCGCGCTGACGGTGGCCATGGTGATCAAGACCGGTCGCAACTGCCTCACGGGCGTGATCCCGGTCGCTCTGTTCGGTTTGGCCTTCGTGCTCAACGGCATCCTGCGCTGGCCGCTGCTCGGCGTGCTGGCGATCGTCGCGCCGCTGGCTCTGCTGTGGGCCTGGCCCAGGGACCGCTCCGCACCCGCGACGTGAGCACCTACCTCCAGCTGATCGTGCTGTTCGGCTCGCTGTCGCTGATGTCGATCGGCGGCGGCAACGCGGTGCTGCCCGAGATGCACCTGCGCGCGGTGAACCAGCACCACTGGCTGAGCAACGGCCAGTTCGCCGACCTGTTCTCCATCTCCCAAACCGCGCCGGGGCCGAGCATCCTGATCGTCGGGATGGTCGGCTACGCCGCGGGCCTCGAGGTCGGGGGTGTGCCAGGCGCCATCCTCGGCGGGGTGGTCGCGACGGTGGCGATGGTGCTGCCCGCGGCGTCGCTGGTGTACGCGATCACGCTGTTCTGGCAGCGCGCGGAGGAGTCGCGCTGGCGCATCGCGGTCGAGAAGGGGTTCGCTCCGCTGACCGTGGGGCTCATCCTGGCGTCGTCTTTGGTGATGAGCCGTGCGGCGGATCACGACTGGCGGGCGTACCTGTTGACCGCGGTTTGCACTGTGATCTTCGTCCGCACCAAGCTGAACCCCCTGCTGGTGGTGGCCGCCGCCGGAGTGATCGGTTACCTCGGGTTCGTCTGAAGCGGGCTCGCCGCGGGTAATCCAGCTCAGTTCAGCCGAGGTCAACGCTCCCTTTGCGGGAGGAAATGGTTTGACCTCATCAATTGTTGAGGTTTTACGGTGATTACATGAACTTGGAAACCGTCGCACGGCAGACGCTGTACCGGCAGACCCGGGCACGCGGCGGCGAACTGCGCGAGTTGGCCAACCGCGGCCTGCTCGGACGCATCTGGCGGTTCTCCGCGCGCCACCACCGCAGGCTCGGCGGATTCGTCGCGATCAGCGTCGTCGGCTCCCTGCTCGCCGTGGCGACCCCGCTGCTGGCGGGCAAGGTCGTCGACGCCATCGTCAACGGCGGCGCCCCCGGCACCGTGGTGGTGCTGGCCCTGATCATCGCCGGCGTGGCGTTTGCCGAGACCGCGGTCACGATGGTGACCCGCTGGCTGTCGTCGACGATCGGCGAGGGCCTCATCCTCGACCTGCGCACCGCGGTGTTCGACCACGTGCAGCGCATGCCGGTCGCCTTCTTCACCAGGACCCGCACCGGCGCACTGGTCAGCCGGCTCGGCAACGACGTCATCGGCGCGCAGCGGGCGTTCTCGGACACGCTGTCCGGCGTGGTGTCCAACGTCGTCACCCTGACGCTGACGCTGGTCGTCATGCTCGGCATCTCCTGGCAGATCACGCTGCTCTCGCTGCTGCTGACGCCGCTGTTCCTGCTGCCCGCGCGCCGCATCGGCCGCTCCATGGCGGAGCTGAGCCGCGAGAGCGCGATCAACAACGCCACCATGAACACCCAGATGACCGAACGCTTCTCCGCGCCCGGCGCGACGCTGGTCAAGCTGTTCGGCAGCCCCGCGCGGGAATCGCGCGAGTTCGCGGTGCGCGCGGGCCGGGTCCGCGACATCGGCGTCAAGACCTCGATGCTGCAGGCCACGTTCATGAGTTCGCTGACGCTGATGTCGGCGCTCGCGCTGGCACTGGTCTACGGACTGGGCGGCGTGCTCGCCATCGGCGGACAGCTGGAAGCCGGTGCCATCGTGTCGCTGGCCCTGCTGCTCACCCGCCTCTACGCGCCGCTGACCGCGCTGGCCAACGCCCGCGTCGAGATCGCAAGCGCGCTGGTGAGTTTCGAGCGGGTCTTCGAGGTCCTCGACCTGGAGCCGCTGATCCGCGAGCGGCCCGACGCCCGCGCGGTTCCCGACGGCCCGGTCGCCGTCGAGTTCGACGACGTCCGCGTCGCCTACCCGTCGGCCACCGAGGTGTCGTTGGCCTCGCTGGAGGAGGTCGCCGTTCTCGACGACCGCGGCGGAGACGAGGTGCTGCACGGCATCTCGTTCCGCGCCGAACCGGGCCAGATGGTGGCACTGGTCGGCTCGTCGGGTGCCGGCAAGTCGACGACCGCCGCACTGGTGGCCCGGCTGTACGACGTGTCGTCCGGCGCGGTGCGGCTGGCAGGCGTCGACGTCCGTGACCTGACGTTCGCCTCGCTGCAGGACACCGTGGGCGTCGTCACCCAGGACGGTCACCTGTTCCACGAGTCCATCCGCGCCAACCTGACGCTCGGGGAATCCGAGAGGTCCGACGACGAGCTGTGGGACGCCCTGCGCCGCGCCCGGTTGGCCGACGTGGTCGCCGACATGCCCGATGGTCTGGACACCGTTGTCGGTGAGCGCGGCTACCGTCTGTCCGGTGGGCAGCGGCAGCGCCTGACCATTGCGCGCCTGCTGCTCGGCCGATCGCGCGTCGTCGTCCTCGACGAGGCGACGGCATCGTTGGACTCGGAATCGGAGGCTGCCGTGCAGCAAGCGTTGGCCGAGGCGCTGGCCGGTCGGACGTCGATCGTGATCGCGCACCGGCTGTCCACCATCCGTGCTGCCGACGTCATCCTCGTCGTCGAGGACGGCCGCGTCGTCGAACGTGGCACCCATACCCAGCTGCTCGCCCGCCGCGGCCGCTACACGCGCCTCTACGAGACGCAGTTCCGCGACGGGGCCGCTGCATGACCCGGATCTCACGCGAGCCAGCCATCTCGCCTCCGCCGTCGAAGCAGCGCGGGTCGTCGTCGCTCGTCCGCCTGCTGCCGTACCTGCTGCCGTACCGGTGGCGCTGGATCGTGATGTCGGTCATCGCGCTCGCCAGCACCGGCGCGACGATCGTGATCCCGCTGATGACGCGCGCGGTGATCGACGGCCCGATCCGCAACCAGGATCAGCAGGGGCTGTGGGTGCTCGGCGCGGCGGCGATGGGCATCGGCATCACCGAGGCCGCGCTGTGGTTCATCCGCCGCTGGCTGGTCGCCCGCGCCACGCTCGGCGTCGAGGCCGACATCCGCAAGGACCTCTACGCCCGCCTCCAGATCCTGCCCATGTCGTTCCACGGCCAGTGGCAGTCGGGTCAGCTGCTGTCCCGGGTGATGAACGATCTGAGCGCCATCCGGCAGTTCCTGTCGTTCGGTCTGTTGTTCCTGGTGCTCAACGGGATTCAGATCGTCGTGGTGACCGCGATCCTGCTGTCGATGTACTGGCCGCTCGGCGTGGTGGTCGTCGTGTCGGTCGTGCCGATCACGCTGACGGTGCTGCACTTCCAGCGCAAGTTCACCAAGCTCTCGCGGCTGTCGCAGGACCAGGCCGGTCACGTGGCGACCGACGTCGAGGAGGCCGCCCTGGGCATGCGGGTGGTCAAGTCGTTCGGCCGCGAGGACTACTCGTACGAACGCTTCGACGAGAAGGCCCGCGCGCTCTACGACACCGAGGT
>JAQSXQ010000132.1 GCA_029256565.1 Mycobacterium sp. | reverse complement strand
CCCTTGTAGTGCACCTCGAGGGTCTCGCGGTTGTACCGGGCACCGTGGCACACCTCGCACGGGACGTAGACGTCCGGCAGGAAGTTCATCTCGATCTTCAGGGTGCCGTCACCGGAGCAGGCCTCGCAGCGGCCGCCCTTGACGTTGAAGGAGAATCGGCCCGGCTGGTAGCCGCGCACCTTCGCCTCCGTCGTCGCGGCGAACAGCGTGCGGATCTTGTCGAAGACGCCGGTGTAGGTCGCCGGGTTGGACCGCGGGGTGCGGCCGATCGGCGACTGGTCGACGCGGACCAGCTTGTCGAGCTGATCCAGCCCGTTGATCCTGGTGTGGCGTCCCGGCACCTGACGGGCACCGTTGAGCTTGTTGGCCAGGACCGACGCCAGGATGTCGTTGACCAGCGTCGACTTGCCCGAACCCGACACGCCGGTCACCGAGGTCAGCACCCCGAGCGGGAACGCCACGTCGATGCCGCGCAGGTTGTGTTCGCGGGCGCCGACGACGGTGATCTGCCGCTTGCGGTCGATCGGCCTGCGGATGTCGGGGACCGGGATGCTCTCCTTGCCGGACAGGTAGGCACCGGTGATGGACTTGGTGTTCTTCAGCAGGTCCTTGTAGGTGCCGCTGTGCACGATCTGGCCACCGTGCTCACCGGCAGCGGGACCGATGTCGACGACCCAGTCGGCGTGGGCGATGGTGTCGAGGTCGTGTTCGACGACGATGAGCGTGTTGCCGAGGTCCCGCAGCCGGGCCAGCGTGTCGATGAGGCGCCGGTTGTCCCGCTGATGGAGCCCGATCGACGGCTCGTCGAGGACGTACAGCACGCCCGCCAGACCCGAGCCGATCTGCGTGGCGAGCCTGATGCGCTGCGCTTCGCCGCCGGACAGCGTGCCCGCGGCGCGCGACAGCGACAGATAGTCGAGGCCGACGTCGAGCAGGAAGCCGAGTCGGGACTGAACTTCCTTGAGGACCTGGCCGGCGATCGCCGTCTCGCGGGAGCCGAGGGTCAGGGCGTTGAGGAAGTCCGAGCAGTCGGCGATGGACAGCTCGCACACCTCGGCGATGGACTTCGGGCCGTACTGCCCCGCCGTCAGCGAGACGGCCAGGATCTCGGGCTTGAGCCTGGTGCCCTGACATACCGGGCACGGTACGTCGCGCATGAAGCCCTCGTACCGTTCCTTCATCTGCTCGGAGTCGGTCTGCTCCATGCGGCGCTGCAGGAACGCCATGACGCCTTCGAAGTCGGCGTAGTAGGAGCGGGTGCGCCCGTAGCGGTTCTTGTACCGGACGTGCACCTGCTCGTTGCAACCCTCGAGGATCGCCTTGCGGGCCTTCGAGGGCAGCTTGTTCCAGGGCGTGTCGACGCTGAAGCCCAGCGCATCGCCGAGGCCGGTGAGCATGCGGGTGAAGTACTCCGCGTTGTGACCCATCGACCACGGCGCGATGGCGCCCTCGGCGAGGGTGAGTTCGCCGTCGGGTACCACCAGCTCCGGGTCGACCTCCTTGCGGATGCCGAGGCCGGTGCACTCCGGGCACGCGCCGTACGGCGAGTTGAAGGAGAACGACCTGGGCTCGAGGTCGTCGACCGCGAGGGGGTGGCCGTTGGGGCAGGCCAGTTTCTCGGAGAACCGCTGCTCACGCTGCGGCGCGTCCTCCTCCTGGTCGACGAACTCCAGTACGACGATGCCGTCGGCGAGTCCGAGCGCCGTCTCGACCGAGTCGGTGAGGCGCTGCTTGGACGAGGCCTTGACGGTCAGGCGGTCGACGACCACCTCGATGTCGTGCTTCTCCTGCTTCTTCAGCTTCGGCGGGTCGGTCAGCGAATGCACCACGCCGTCGACGCGCACCCTGCTGTAGCCCTGCGAGTTCAGCTTCTCGAAGAGGTCGACGAACTCGCCCTTGCGGGTGCGGACGACCGGGGCCAGCACCTGAAAGCGAATGCCCTCCTCCATCGCCAGCACCTGATCGACGATCTGCTGTGGGGTCTGGCGGGCGATCCGCTCACCGCACGTCGGGCAGTGTGGAGTGCCCGCGCGGGCATAGAGCAGGCGCAGGTAGTCGTATACCTCGGTGATCGTGCCCACGGTCGAGCGCGGGTTGCGGTTGGTCGACTTCTGGTCGATCGACACCGCCGGCGACAGACCCTCGATGAAGTCGACGTCGGGCTTGTCCATCTGGCCCAGGAACTGCCGGGCATACGCCGACAGCGACTCGACGTAGCGACGCTGGCCCTCGGCGAAGATGGTGTCGAACGCCAACGACGACTTGCCCGACCCCGACAGGCCGGTGAAGACGATCATCGCGTCCCGGGGCAGGTCCAGGTCGATGCCCCGAAGGTTGTGTTCGCGTGCTCCCTTGACGATCAGGCGGTCAGCCAACTGATCCCTTTCCTGGTCCCATACCGCTTCCTACATCGCAGAAAGCCGTCCGGCGCCCATGCTATGTGCACCCTCCGACAAGTCTCAGCCGAGCCCGATACCGTGGCCCCCATGACTGGCTCACACATCTTGGTCACCGACGACTACACCGGCCACGTCGATCCCGGCGCCGCAGCGCGCCGCAGCCTGCCCGGCGCAACCATCGTCAAGGCTTCGGTGGGCCAGATGGACAACAACGCCTACCTGGTCACGTGTTCCCGAACCGGCGAGACCCTACTCATCGATGCCGCCAACGATGCGAACGTCCTGCTCGACCTCGTCGCGGCCTACGCCCCGAAGCTGTCGCTGATCGTGACGACGCACCAGCATCCCGACCACTGGTTCGCCCTCGAGGAGGTCGCCGGCAAGACCGGTGCGCCGACCGCCGCGCACCAACTCGACGCGGAGCCGCTGCCCGTTCGACCCGACCGCCTGCTGGCCGACGGCGACACCGTCGAGATCGGCGACCTCGTCTTCGACGTCGTCCACCTGCAGGGACACACCGAGGGATCGATCGCCCTCGCGCTCGGCGGAGACGCGACCGGGGGCGTCGTACAGCTGTTCACCGGCGACTGCCTCTTCCCCGGCGGCGTCGGCAAGACCTGGCGGGACGGCGACTTCGAGCGACTCCTCGGCGACGTCAGCGCCAAGGTGTTCGACGTCTATCCCGATTCCACGGTCGTCTACCCCGGCCACGGGGACGACACCACCGTCGGGGCGGAACGCCCGCACCTCGACGAGTGGCGGGAGCGTGGGTGGTGAGCGGCTGGCCGACCCCCGACAAGCCCGGACCCGGTCAGGAATCGGTGTGGGATTACCCACGACCGCCCCGCCTCGAGGAGTTCCGCGGCTCGATCACCGTGGAGCTGGGCGGTCAGACCGTCGCCTCCACCGAGCGTGGCTGGCGGGTGCTCGAGACGAGTCACCCGCCGACCTACTACCTGCCCGCCTCGGCATTCGCCGAGGGCGTGCTCCGCGAGACCGACGGCTCGTCGTGGTGCGAGTGGAAGGGTCAGGCCAGCTACTACGACCTGGTGACCCCGACGCGCACGGCGTCGCGCGCCGGATGGACGTACCACTCGCCGACCCGCGGGTTCGAGCCGCTGGCCGGAGCGATCGCCGTGATGGCGGCGCAGACCGACCGCTGTACCGTCAACGGTGAGCAGGTCCAGTCACAGCCCGGCGGGTTCTACGGGGGCTGGATCACCAGCTGGGTGGTCGGCCCGTTCAAGGGCATCCCGGGATCGATGGGCTGGTAGCCCGCCGGATCAGGACGTGTGGACGATGAGCACGTCGGTCTTCGACCGGCGCGCGACGTTGGCAGGCACCGACCCGAGCAGACGCCCGGCGATCGTGCTGAGGCCGACGTTGCCGACGACGAGCAGGTCGGCCTTCACGTCTTCGGCCAGCTCGACGAGCGCGTCGACGGGAGCGCCGACGATGGCCTTCTCCTCGATGTCCGTGGCCCCCGCGGCGTGGGCACGGTCGCGAGCCTCACGCAGGATGGCGTAGATCGGGGCGTTGCCCGACATCTTGTAGCCCTCGTCCTTGAGCAGGTCGGCGGCGCGCGCATCTTCGTTCTGCGGGAAGTAGGCGGTACTGACGATCAGCTTGGCGCCTGAACCGGCAGCGATCTCGCCTGCGCGATCCACTGCGCGCAGCGACGAATCCGAGCCGTCGGTTCCGACAACCACGGTCTTGTAGCTGCTCATGCATGCCCTCCAAGTATCGATTCCAACGCCATCCGAAACAGTAACCGGTCGACCCGCGAGCGGGGTGCGATTCGCCGGGATGGCGAGCGTTCTACCGGCACCGATGGTAACCGGAGGGCATCGGCGCGCGCGCGACTGGTGATGAACCGTACCCATGACGCGGGTCGATGCCCGCGTCGCAGTGCCACGGTCGTCGTGACCTGAGTCATGGTCGTGGCACCCAAGCCGGAATCATCGCGCCCGTCAACGGTTTTCGCCGAGCGTACTCGCCTACTCGCGATGACGCGGGTCGAAGTTGTGCGGCTCGGACTCTTCGACGGGGACCGCAAAGTCGGTGTCGGAGAACGTGTAGCGGCGCGGGTCGAAGTTGTGCGGCTCGGACTCTTCGACGGGGACCGCAAAGTCGGTGTCGGAGAACGTGTAGCGGTACCACGGCGCGTCGTCGCAGCGCCCCAATTCGTGTCGAAGGTTGCTGAACGCGCGATAGACGATCTTGTACGACTGGCCGTTGAAGTGCTGAAGGATCTCCTTCCACGTTCGCGGCGCCTCCCGGATCAGTGCCGCCATGTCCCTGGTCAACTCGTCCTCGGTGAGCGCTACCACGTCGGCCGGCGGGTCACCGAGCACGAAGGCGGTGCTCCGATCGAAGTGGGATCGCACGAAGTTGGGGCTGATCGGGATGGTGCAGTCGAGCCCGATCTTCGACGCGGTGCCAGGCGCGGCATCCTCGCCGATCATCGGGTCGACCGTCATCGTGTTGCAGTTCGGGATGGTCACGGTGTCCAGGTGCGGCATGTAGCGGAACGCCATCGCGCACTGCACGGCGTTGTCGTCCCAGATGTCGACGTCCTCGTCGAAGACCATCGCGATCTTGGGGAGCCCCTGCTTCGAACAGGTCAGCATCACGCCGAGTGCCTGCTTGGAATCCCCCGCGCCGCGGGTGTTGATCTTCGCGTAGGCGATGTTCGACAGCCCGCCGAGCGGGGCGCGAACCTCCTTGACGTCGATGCCTGCCATCGCGAGCCCACCGTAGAGATCGGACTCGATCATCGGCAGCTGCAGCATGTTGTCGGTGTACCAGGGATGGTCGCCGCCGATGGTCGCGTGCTGGAAGATGCCGCCCTTGCGAAACGTCATCGCCTTCACCACGGCCCGGAAGTTGGCCTTGATGCCTCCGCCGTACATTCCGGTGAACTCGCCGTAGGGCCCCTCGTCGTGCGTCAGGCCCTCGGTGGCCATCAGCTCGCACTCGATGACGATCTCGGCGTTGGCGGGCACCAGCAGGTCGATCGTCTCGCACTTCACGAGCTTGGCGGGGTGGCCGTAGAAGCTGCCGAGCACCTCGAAGTCGTCGGTGCCCGGTGGGACGCCGGTCAACGCGGCCACCTTGTCGACGAGCGGTCCGCCGAGCACGATCGCCAGCTCGAGATTCTGTCCCTTTGCCTGTGCCGCTTGGGCGTTCAGTCGCGCCCGGTGCGAGGTGCAGGTCATGTCGAACAACTTCTCGTTCTTCGTCCGGAACATGCTGCGGTAGATGCCCCAGTCGTACACGCCGGTGTCGGGATGCTTGCTCACCACCATGTTGTCGTTGGTGTAGGCATGACCGTCGCGGTCGTGGTGGAGGAACAGCGGCAGGCGGGTGAGATCCACGTCGTCGCCGGTGAGGATGACCTCCTTGCACGGTGCGGTGTCTACGATTTCGGGCTTGATGCGCCCTTTGCCGAGTTCGACCATCCGGCGCCCGGTCTCACTCTTGTCGCATCCGAGTGCCCATGCCGTCTGGTCCTGGTTGGAGTATGCGTTGGCGAGGAACTGGAACTCGCAGTCGGTGACCTTCTCCACCAGTACGGCGGTCAGTGGATTCGCCTCCATCACCGCTGGCAGTTCGTCGACTCGCTTCTCGTCGGTGATGCGGACCAGCAAGCCGGCCTTCTCCATGTCGTCGACGAAGTCGCTCAGGCTCTGCTGGGGCATGTAGTTCCCTTGGTTGGGCGGGGGCCGATCACTCGAAGGCCGCTGCCGGTTGGCCGGTTTCGACGTAGTCGCGCAGATGATGCAGGAGCACGCCCCACGTCGTGTTGCACTTGCGGAAGTTGCCGTGGGTGCCGGGCCACCCGCCGTGCTGGAGCTCCACGACCGTGCGGCCGTCGGCCGAGCCCACCGTGAAGGTGGCCGTGGTGCCCACCGAGTCGCCCGGCCCCTGGACGCAGCGCCAGACCACGCGGGTCGGAGCATCCGAAGCGACTATCTCCCAACGGAATTCGGGATGTCCGGCGTAGGCGAACACCCATTCACTTCCCACCTCGCCGCTCCCGCGGCTGCCAGGCGTATGCCACCCCGTAACCCCGCCCAAGGTGGTCAGCGCCGCGAACACCCGGTCCGGCGGTCCGTCGATCTTGATCTCGTGGTCGATGTCGGGCACGTCGTGCTCCTACCTGCCGTGGTTGTCGAGTTCGGGGAAGTCGTACTGCTGCCAGCCGGGAACGTCGGCCACCTCGACGAACTCCTTGCCGTGTTCGGCGACCGACGGTCCGCACGCGTCACCGGCGATCTTGATCACGGTGCCGTACGGATAGGTCGCGTCGATGCCGAGCGCGGAGCCGGTGCGCTTGTCCAGCGGAATCGACTCGTCTATCGACGGATCCAGCGGGCCTGCCCCCAGGCCGTCGACGACGATCACGTCACGCGCGGGCTGGCTGCGGAAGGACACCGCCCATTCCACCTGCTCGGAGTTCTGCACGTCGATGTCGGGGTCGACGACGATGACGGTCTTGGGCCGCACGTTGGTCGCCATCGCGGCGAGGATGGCCGCCCGCGCTTCCCCTGCGTACCTCGGACGCATCGCGATCACCACGTAGAACGAGACGCCCCCGGACTGCGGGATGGCCACTCTCTCGATCGTCGGGAACTGGTGGCGCATCATCTGTAGGAACGACGCCTCGAAGGCCAGTTGCTTGAGCGTGTGATTCTCGGTGGGTGGTACACCGGTGAGCAGCGCCTGGAAGTAGGCGCCGTTGCGATGGGTGATGGCGGTCGGTCGCGCGATCGGCTTCATCGACGCCGGCGTGTAGTAGCCGGTGTACTCCCCCAGCGGCCCCTCCATGACCGTGGTGTCGAAGACCACCTCGAACTCGATGACGAACTCGGCGCGGGCGGGCACTTCGACGTCGATCGTCCGGCACTTCACCAATTCGACCGGTGCGCCGCGGAGTCCGCCGGCGACCTCGAAGTCGTTGGTGTCGTCCGGTACCTGAATGGGACCGGTGTAGGCCAGCATCGGGTCGACGCCGATGACCAGTGCCGCATGGAACGTCTTGTCGCCGCGAGCAACTGCCTTCGCCATGTTCTTGCCGAACCGGTGGAATGGCTGGGCCATGAACGACAACGTCTTGGCGTCGATGATCTCGAAGCGGTAGTGGCCGATGTCTGGGACACCGGTCTCGGGATCGCGGCTCACCACGATGCCGGGGGTGATGTACGGTCCGCCGTCGTCCGGGCTGTACCGCGGCACCGGCAACGTCGTGAGGTCTATGTCGTCGCCGAGGATCACGTTCTCGTGCACCGGCGCGTCGTCGACGACTACCGGTGCAATCCGGTGGGCCAAGCCGTCGAGGATGTGCGCGACGACCGTGTCCTCGTCGCAGCCGTAGGCGATCAGCGCCTTCGCCCGTGAGTTGTAGACCCCGGCCACCAACGGGAAGTCCGTTCCGTTGTCGGTGAATACGACTGCGGGTCCGGCCACCGACGCGCTCTTGCGCATCGCCTTGGCCACCTCCAACTCCAAGGCGACCGGTCGGTCGACGTCGATGAGTTCACCGTCCACACGCAGCGCGTGCAGGAACTCCCGGAAATCCTGGAACGCCATGGTGGGAGGCCCCATACTCTCTGCGTGACGGTGGCGAGCAAATACCAGAACAACCGTGCCAAGATCACGGAGGCAAGGGGTAGGCGCTACCAGTGCCACCGATGACCGAGCGCTCGGAGTTCGTCGGCTTCGCCCTCGGCGTCTACGGTGCCGACGGCGTCTCGGCCGCGTGCCTGTCGCTACAGGGTCAGTGTGCGGTCGACGTGAACCTCGTGTTGTTCGCGGCCTACCTCGGCGCCCGCCGAGGCAGGACCATCACCACGTCGGACGTCGACCGCGCCGCGGGTCGGGTTCGACGCTGGAATCGAGAGGTGGTGGCGCCCTTGCGGGATCTACGCAACAGACTGAGCGACGGGCCCCCACCCGCCCCGACCGAGGACACCGAAGCCCTGCGGAAGCAGGTGAAGGATGCCGAGTTGCAGGCGGAGATGCTCGAGCTCGCGGAACTGGCCTCACTCGACGGCGACATGGGGATCGTTGACGGCGGAGGCGGTGCCGCCGAACGCGCCGCCGCAGCGATCGAGGTGGTCCTACGCGTCACGGGAACGCCCGGGCCGGAACGCCGAGGAACCGACGCGGTGGGCGTGATCGCGTCGGCCGCGGCCCGGTATGGCGCGGCGTAGCGCGTGCGAAGAGTCATCGTGGCCATCACCGGCGCGTCCGGTGCCATCTACGGCATCCGCGCCCTCGAACTGCTGAGACAGGTCGCCGACGTCGAGACGCATGCGATCGTGACGCCGTCGGCTCAGCGCACGATCGCCCACGAGACGTCGTACTCCCCCGACGACGTCCGCACGCTGGCCGACCACCTCCACCATCCCCGCGACATCGGCGCAGCCGTCTCGTCGGGTTCCTTCGTGTCGGCAGGCATGCTCGTCGCGCCGTGTTCGGTGAAGACGCTCAGCGGAATCGCCAACAGTTATGGCGAGGGGCTCGTCGTCCGGGCGGCCGACGTCTGCCTCAAGGAGCGTCGACGCGTCGTTCTGATGTTGCGCGAGACGCCGTTTCACGCCGGCCACATCGACCTGATGGCCCGCGCGACGACGAACGGTGCCATCATCATGCCGCCGGTGCCGGCCTTCTACGCGTTGCCGACGACCATCGACGACATCGTGCATCAGAGCGTGTCGCGCGCGCTCGAATTGCTCGACGTCGTGGTGCCCGGCATCAAGCGCTGGGACGGCGGATCGGCCGTCGCCGAGGAGACGTGAACGGCGCACGACTCACTTTCGGCCGAAGTACAGCTCCTGCGTGGCGATGCAGATGACCCGTCCCGACCGGTCGTACATCGTGGCGGTGGCCAAGCCGCGTCCGTCGATTCCACTCGGCGAGAACTGATCCGAGAGCACCCACTCCGCGGGATCGAACGGTCGGTGGAACCACAGTGCGTGGTCGATGAGCGCGTTGAAGGTGGTGATCGGCGTCGCCCGCCGCATGACCAGGGCCGTCTCGAGCATCGTCGTCCCGGACAGATACGTCAGCAGGCAGCTGTGCAGTACGGGGTCGGCAGGCACGGAATCGGTTGCCCGCCAGAACATCCGCAGACGCGGCGACGGATCCGGACGTTCGAGCGCCAGACGCGGTGGCGCGTCGACGTAGCGGAGGTCGAACGGCAACGGCCGCAACCAGTAGCCGTTGAGTTCGTCGGCGTACTCCGCGAGCTGGTCCTGCATGGCAGGCAGCGTCTCCGGGTCCGGCGCGTCCGGCATGGCGCTCTGATGCTCGGGCCCTCCCACCTCGGTGCTGAACGACGCGAGCGCCTCCAGCAGCACCTGATCGCCCTGCGTCGCCGTGATCCGACGAGTGGACAGCGTTCCGCCGTCGCGTGACCTCACGACCTCGAAGTCGACGGGAAGCCGGGCGTCGCCGGCCCGCAGGTAGTACACGTGCACGCTGTGCGGCATGCGCCCCGGGGCGGTACGACTGGCCGCCATCAGCGCCTGCCCGGCGATGTGTCCGCCGACGATGTGATGCGCCGGATTGTCCAGTTGCGTCGCGACGAACCGCCCGTCGCCGACCTGCTCGACCTGCAGCGTGGAGATCACGTCGGCCAGCGACGGCGATGGAAAGCTCACGGCGGCATCATGCCGCAAGCCCGTTCGCTACCAGTCGTCGCGTCGCCCGGCGCTTGGAGTCTCGCCGCCGGGCTCGGTCGACCGCTCGGCCGACCATGCGGTGCCTTCGCACACCAGGTCCGTCGGTATGGGAAGCGTGCTCGGCAATTGCAGACCCATGTCGGGTAGCGCGCTGCCGATCGGAATGCCCGGCGGTGCAGGCACGACGGGCACGGGTGGCACCGCGAGCGCGGCGGCGTCGACGATCGGTGCCGCTGCAGCGGCCGCGGCTTCGGGTGCGAGGACGGGCGTCGGTACCGGTGCTGCGGCCTCGGTCAGTGTGGCGGTCGCCGGTGGTGGGAGCGGCTCGGCCGGTGGTGGCGGTGGGGGCGGGAGCGGCTCGGCCGGTGGC